>NZ_JBOFOC010000204.1:0-1433 GCF_051659245.1 Microbulbifer sp. | reverse complement strand
AGGCGCGGCGCGTCGAGCACGACCTGATCGCGGGAATAGCGATTCGCTTCGGCGATGGCATCGCTGAGGGGGGTGTCGGCGAAATCGAGCTTGCGCTCGTGCCAGGCCGTGGCGCGCGGCAGATCTGCGTTCCGCCGCTTCACCGAGACCACTCCGGCAGAATATGAAAGCTGCTCGCCCGCTGAAAGGAGTATGCGGTCCTTCGCCGCTGGCGGTTCGGCACTCGATTGCGTTGTCGCCGCTACCGCGATCTTGCCTTCGATCAAGGTGACGGTCACCGAATTGTCGCTCTCATAAACGTCGAACACCGTTCCAACGGCCCGCACCTCACCGCCGCTGGCGATGACCGTGAACGGTCGGGCAGGATCCTTGACGACCTTGAAATTCACTTGCCCCCGCACCAGCTCGATGCTGCGGCGATCGGCCGCGTAATGGATGCGGATTGCCGAATCGGTGTTGAGCCGGATCACTGAACCGTCGGGCAGCGGTACGGTTCGCTGCTCGCCGACATCGGTAGCGTAGTGGTTGGCCTCCCGGTGCTGCCAAGAGAACATGCCTCCGACGACAACAGCCAAGAAGAGGATGGCAGCGCTCGCCAGCCATGCGCTCACGCGCGGGCGGGCGATTTTGCGCCGGCGCGCGGCAATCTCGCCCCGAATCCGCCCGATCTCCGGCGACGCCTCGATGGATTTCAGGTCGTCCCAGAGCGCATCGATCGCTTCGAACTCCCGCCGTCTTGCAGGGTCGCCCACGAGCCAGGCGCGAAAACGGGTCGCATCCATTTCCGGGATGTCCGTGGCCCGCAGTCGCGCGTACCAGTCCGCAGCCTCGGTCGCCGCCGATGAATGAGCCCGATCCCGATCTTCATTCATGGCGGGACGAGCGCCGCGGGGCGCTGACCTCCAAGGGCTGTGGCGAGGCGTTCACCTTCTGGTGCAGTTGGCTGATGGCGTGGCTCACGTGCTTCTCGATCGTGGAGACCGACACTCCTAGCTCCGCGGCGATCTCACCGTACGTCATGTTCTCGAAGCGGTTCATGCTTCCTGCTCCGCAAATTCCCGTGTCCTACATTAAGAGACAACCGAAGGTGTGCTCACCCCAGTGATTCACGGAGAAAAATTTCAGCTGGCGCGACAATGGCGTGGAAGCCGGGCTGGGGCGTTACCGGCCCGCCGGCGTCGCGTCGGTGAGGAGGAAGCTGCCGTCGTCGGTGCGATCGACATGCAAGTCAAAGAGGGCCTGCAAGCCCTCGACGAGCAAGTCGTTCCTGCCGGCCTGAAAGACGCCACTGATGCGGGCGTTCTGGAGGCGCGGCGCGTCGAGCACGACCTGATCGCGGGAATAGCGATTCGCTTCGGCGATGGCATCGCTGAGGGGGGTGTCGGCGAAATCGAGCTTGCGCTCGTGCCAGGCCGTGGCGCGCGGCAGATCTG
>NZ_JBOFOC010000203.1:0-40557 GCF_051659245.1 Microbulbifer sp. | reverse complement strand
TCCGGGCGGGCCGCTAAGCAGCCATCTGCGGCGTTGCATTTGCTTGACGTAGCCGGCTACGCCTGCGCAAATGCGCCTTGCATCTGGCCGCTTAGCGGCCCGCTGATATGACCATTTAGTATGAAACACCACACTAGGTATCGGTAAAACAAAATTGTCCTCAAATAACGAATTGCCCAAACTCCCCTACAAATCCAATGCCCTGGTGCTGTCCGGCGGCGGCGCCCGCGCTGCCTACCAGGCGGGGGTGCTCAAGGCATTGGCGGAACTGGTACCGGAGAGCGAGCCCCATCCCTTCCAGATTATCTGCGGCACGTCCGCCGGGGCGGTGAACGCGCTGTGGCTCGCCTCTCATCCGGGCAGTTTCAGGGAGTCGGTGGATCGCCTCTGTGCCCTGTGGATGGACCTCACCGTAGACAATATCTACCGCAGCAGCTGGCGGAGCCTGCTGGGCAATATGCTTTCCATCACCTGCTCACTGTTCAACCAGGGGGTGGCGCGGCAGAGACCGCTGGCGCTGCTGGACAATACGCCGCTGCGGGAGCTGGTGGATGAGATCATCTATTTCGACAATATCCAGAAGCACATCGACGCCGGCCATCTGCGGGCCGTGTGCGTCAATGCCCTGTCCTACAGCGAGGGGGAGTCGGTCAGCTTTTTCCAGGGCGCCGAGGAACTGGAAGAGTGGCGCCGGTTCCGCCGCTACGGGCTGCGCACCCGCCTGACCGCCGACCACCTGATGGCCTCGGCGGCGATTCCCACCCTGTTTTCCACGGTCAAAATCGGCGACGACTATTATGGCGACGGTGCCGTGCGTCAACTGGCGCCCATCAGCCCGGCGTTGCACCTGGGGGCCAATCGGGTGTTTGTGGTGGGGGTGTCGGACAACCGCTCCCCGGTACACTGGGGCAAGAAGCGCCACAAGCCGCCGCGGCATTCTCCCTCCATGGCGCAGATTGCCGGGCAGCTGTTCAACGCCGCCTTTATCGACAGCCTGGAGGGGGATATCGAGCACCTGGACCGGGTCAACCATTTGCTCGGTTCGGTGCCGGAATCGAAGCTCGGCGACCTGGCGCCGCTGCGTCCGGTGGAATCGGCGGTGATCGAGCCCTCCCAGAGCCTCGACCGCCTGGCGGGGCGCAAAGTTCGCTACCTGCCGCCGGCGGTGCGTTGGCTGTTTCGCTCCACCGGCGCGACCACCTCCGGCGGCGGCGCCTCGGCGGCCAGCTACCTGCTGTTCGAAAAGCCCTTTATCGGCGAGTTGATCGAACTGGGCTACCAGGACGCCATGTGGGAACAGGACAAGTTGCGCGCCTTTCTGCAGCCGGATACCGAGTCGGTGCAGGAGGAACGCAAGGGCCTGTTTGGAATTCGAGTGAAACCGGCAACGGAAGCAGAAAATGGCAATACGCAATCGTAATTTCGGGATCTCCCTTTCCATCCTGTTGCTGACCGCGGTCGTTTCCGGCTGCAGTACACCGGGAAGCCGGCAGGAGCCGTCCCGCCTCCGCACCGCGGAGGAGAGCGAGTACCGCCGCCTGCTGGCTGAGGCACAGCAACTGTCTTTCACCCTGGATTTCAACCAGCTGCGCCGCGCCTTCGTGGCGTCGCCGGTATACAACCCCCATGGGGGCGTAAAACTGGCGGGATTGCCGGAGGCCTACGGCGCGGTGGAGAGCGCCGAGTTCGGGGAATGCCTGAAGCATGTGGACCGGGTGCTGGACAGCAACTACATGAGCCTTGAGGCGCATATGATCGGCGTGGTGTGCAGCGGCCAGGCCGGCGACTTCGAGCGGGAGGACCGCCACCGCTATATGGTGGACGGCCTGATGTCCTCCATTGAAAGCAGCGGCGACGGCAGGACCCAGGACAGCGCCTACCAGACCATCAGTACATCGGAACTGCGCGGCTTTGTACGCCTCAAGGGGTTGCAGGTGCTGGACCAGGATATCGTCTACGACAGAGAGGGCATCTACGACAAGATGCACGTGCGCGATCCGGAGTCCGGAGAGGAGTATCCGCTGTTTTTCGATGTCAGCCGGCAGTTTGCGCGCAGTGTGGACAACAGCGAAGAATAGCCGGGAGTGCGATATATCCCTGTAGGAGCGGCCCATGGCCGCGATCAGACTTTCGGGCTCCCTGAGAGAGTGATCGCGGCCATGGGCGGATGGCCGCCCCGCCGCTCCTACATCAGGAACTGCGAGAGTTTTTCCCAGTCGAAGCGCCGCGTCTTCCGGTCGCTGAACAGAATTTCCACCCGCTGCTCCTCCCACTTGACCACCCGCCCGTAACCGAGCTTGCGGTGGCGGATGCCCTCGCCCAGGGCCGGCTTGCGCATCGCCGCGCGCGGCGCCTCGATCTCCGGGGTGTAATCGCAGGCCTCCAGGTAGCGCAATGTCAGCCGGGTGACCGGCACCGGGCTGTGCAGCGTCTGCGGGCGTTCACGCAAGGCTTCGTCTACAAGTCGGCACAGCGGCAGCTGCATTTCCTCAAGGAACAGCGAGGGGCACTGCTGCGCTTCGCTGTTTTCCGCCGGCCCGGGATTTTCCGGAGTCAGCAGATAGAGTTTTTGGCGCGCGCGGGTCACAGCCACATACATCAGCCGCCGCTCGCTCTCCACCGACGCCGGCGTGGAGAAATCCCGCTGTGGCTGGTAGGGCATATGGTGTCGGGTGAGGGAGGGAATAATCACCTGGTCCCACTCCAGTCCCTTGGCCTGGTGCATGGTGGTGATCTGCACCGCCTCGGCGGCGGTCTGTTCGCCCTCGCGGTGCTGGCGCTGCAGCTCGCGCAAGTGCGCCAGCGCCTCGGCGGGAGGGCGGCGCAACTGATCCAGGTACTGGCAGAAGGCCAGCACTGTCTGTTGTTTTTCCTCCCCCTGCTGGCGGGTGAAGCTGTCATCGCCGATGCCGTCGAGGTAGTCCAGTGCCGCCAGTTGCCGGCGCAGCAGCTCGCCCGCCTGGCCGCGCCACTGTTCGATTTCGGTAAGCAGTTCGGCGCGCAGGCGCAGGCGCCTGGTCTGCGCTTTGCTCAGGGATTCCGGCAGCAGGTGCAGCAGGTGTTTTCCCCAGTCGCTGCCGCAGCGGGCCAGCTCGGCACACAGGGGCTCCAGCTGCGCGCGGGGGATGCGGATATGCGGTGCGGTCAGCCATTCGTAGAGTCCCCGCTGGCGCCGTTCCGCGGGCAGTTCGGCGAATCGGCCGGCGGCGATGTTCAAACTCCAGAACAGCGGGCGCAACTCCCGGCGGGACAGCACCGTGTTGCGGCTGCCGGAGCGGTAGGGAATATTGCCGGCGAGCAGCGCCAGCTCGATGGGTGCGGCCACGGACCAGAGGCGCACCAGGATGGCGATTCCCTTCAGCGATTCGCCGCGTTTGCGGCAGCCGCGCAAATGGTCCACCAGCCAGCGGCTCTCGTTGCCGGTGGCCACGGTTTCGATCTCCGTCCGCTGTTCGCCGTTGGCGGACACGCAGAAAATATCCGCGCGTTCGCGATTGTTTTCGATAAAGTGATTGGCGGCCAGGGAAAGGGCGTGGCCGTAGCGGAAGGTGCGGCTCAGGCGGTAGACGTTGGAGGGGGGGAAATCCCCGTCGAAAAATTTCAGCAGAAAGCTGGGCTTTGAGCCGCGCCACTCGTAAATGGTCTGATCCGGGTCGCCGATGGCGATCACGTTGCAGCTCTTGTTGCTGGGGCGGCCGTAGAGCACGCGTAAAAGGAAGTGCTGTACCTCGTTGATATCCTGGTACTCGTCCACCAGGATATCCTCGTAGTAGCTGCCGTACTCCTCGGCGATTTCCGGGCACAGGCTCAGCAATATCGCCGGGTCGTAGATCAGGTCCGCGTAGGTCACCGCGCCCTGGCTGCGTCGCCACTGTTCGAAGCTGCGGAACACCTTTAGAAAATACATGTACTCGTCGCCGAGTTTCAATTCCTGGAAGGCGCTCAGGTCACCGGTGAGAATGGTCTTGGTGTAATCGATGAAAAATTCCGCGGCCTCGATTTCCGACTGCTTGCGCGCGCGGATGTCCTCCAGCTCGTAGGGGGCCGCGCACTTTTCGATGGCTTTCCAGATCTGCAGTTGCACCGTGGGCTGGGGCAGGGGGGTGAGTCTGGCGGGGGCGATATGGCCATTGGCGATCATGCGCTGGTAGAGGCGGTAGCCGAGGCTGTGGAAGGTGTGCACCGCCGGCGCGGGCGTGCAGTCCAGCTGCCGCAGGCGCCGCTCGAAATCCTCCCGCGCGCTGCGATTGTACATCAGCACCAGCATGCGCTCCGCCGCCACCCCGGCCCGCAGGCGGTTCTTGATGTAGTGCAGCAGGGCGGTGGTCTTGCCGGAGCCGGCCACGGCGATGATCTTTGCATGGCCGCCGGGATGGTCGGCGATGGCCTGTTGTTCTTCCGTGAGTGGGTGCTGCATGGGAGCTGCCGGTCAAATACTGGATATTCTGCCAGTACTCGCGGAGCGGATACAAGCGGGGAGTTGGGAAAGAATACCGGAATTTAATGCGAAGCCCCCGGTAGCAGGGCCGCCACGGGATCGGCTACATGCACCCTGGCTCCGGCACTAGTGATCACTCCCCCCCACCGGCCTCCCCCCTGCGCAGCGCCAGCTCGGCGATATAGGAGGACAGGAACACCCGGCCGCTCAGCTCCTCCAGCAGGCGCGAGCGCCCCAGGCGGTCGAGCACCGGACCCTTTACCTCCGAAAGGTGCAGGCGGATATTCCGGTCCTTCAGGTCCCGGTTCACCTGCTGCAGCCGTTCCAGCGCGGTGCCGTCGATTCGGTTCACCGAAGACAGGATCAGCACCAGTTCGCGCGCCTGCGAATGCCGTTTCAGCTCGCTCAGCAGGCGGTCTTCCACCGCGCTGATATTGTTGAAAAACAGGCTCTCGTCGATACGCAGGAAGAGTATCTCCGGCGACGTCTCCACCGTGTGGCGCAACACGTTGCGGAAATGCTCGGTGCCCGGCAGCCTCCCCATCACCGCGATGTGCGGGCGGCTGCTGTGCCAGATCAGGGAGGCGAAGGAGAAGCCTACACCGAGGCCGATGCCCGCCTCGATCCCGAATAGCATTACGCCGAGAAAGGTGCCGAGCATCGCCAGGCCGTCGGCGCGATCGTAGCGCCAGATACGTGCGAATCCCCGTATATCGATGGAGCTGGCGGCGGCCACGATGATGGTGGCGGCCAACACAGCAATCGGCAGGTGGGCAAAGATCCCGGTGAGAAACAGCAGCACCAGCCCGATCATCAGGGCGGTGAGCACGCCCACCATCGGGGATACCGCGCCGGCCTCTTCGCTGATGATGGTGCGTGACAGGCTGCCGGTTACCGGCATGCCGCCTGACAGGGCGCTGGCGATATTGGCGGCGCCCAGCCCCCGCAGTTCCGCGTCCGCATTCAAGCGTTCGCCGCGCCTGGCCGCCATGGCCTGGGCCACGGACAAGCTGCCGATGAAATTGAGCAGGGCGATGATCAGTGCGGGCAGCAACAGCTGGTAGCTGGTATTCCAGTCGAAAGGGGGGAGGCGGATTTGCGGCAGGCCGGGGGGCAAGGGGCCCACAACCGGCAGGAATTGCTCCAGGTCCAGCGCCACCACCAGGGCAGTGGCGGCAAGTACCACCGCCATGGGTACGAGCGAGGCGAGCAGTCGCGCTGTGTTTTTTTCCATTCCCAACTTGCACAGCAACAGCGGCAGCCACAGGCGGGCGGCGATCAGCACTAGCAGGGCCGCCAGCCCCGCCCATGTGGAGAGGGGGATGTCGTCCGGCAGGTTGCGCAGGGTGGCGAGGAGTAACTGCAGCGCGGTGACCTCGGTCGCCGGCACCCCGAGCAGGGTGTCTACCTGGCCGACAATGATCAGAACCGCGGTGGCGGCGATAAAGCCGGTGATCACCGGATGACTGAGCAGGTTTGCGAGAATGCCCATGCGCAGCATCCCCAGGGCGAACGAAAACAGTCCACTGAGCGCGGCGAGCAGTGCGGCGGCGGCGATGTACTCCGGGCTGCCGGGAGCGGCCAGGGGGGTGAGGGCGGAAGCGGTCATCAGCGACAGCACCGCCATCGGCCCCACTGATAGCACCATGCTGGAGCCGAAGAGCGCATAGCCGAGCAGCGGCAGCAGGCTGGCGTAGAGGCCGATATGCGGAGGCAGTCCGGCGAGCAGTGCATAGGCGAGCGACTGGGGCACCAGCATCATGGTGGTCACCAGCGCGGCGGTGGTATCTCCCGCCAGCCACTGGCGCTGATAGCCTTGCAACCAGTCCGGGACCAGCTTCTTTAGCCGCATAGTTCCGCGCTTTCCTCGCTGCTTCGGTCAAGCCGGGTTTCGGGAGTACAGATTCACAAACCTGATCGGTAAATATTAAACCCATGGCTGGACTCCGAAACCAGAATATCAAGATATCAGGTAACTGTTCACCCCTGTAGGAGCGGCGGGGTGGTTCGCTTAAGCCAATGCAGGTTCCCTATGAGTGAGTAGTTACGATATCAGAAAGATCCGCTCCGGAAGGCGGAGTGCGCAACGCTGCAGTTGCTCTGCCGTACCCTGTCTCAGCCATCCGCTGTGGCGCGGCGGCTTTCTATTACCCGAAAAATACCCATGCCCGCCACCATGGCGGCGGCGAACACCAGCGCCTTGAATTCACCGGCGCCGGTGGCCACGATGCCGGGGCCCGGGCAGAAGCCTGCCAGGCCCCAGCCGATGCCAAACACAATGCCTCCCAGGAGCAGTCGGCGGTCGATATTTTGCCGCGAGGGCAATTTCAGCTCGCCGCCAAAGAGCGACTTGCCTCGCTTCCCGGTCAGATAGAAGGCCGGCATGCCGACACAGATGGCGCCGGCCATCACCAGACCCAGAGAGGGGTCCCAGGCGCCGAACAAGTCGAGGAAGGCCAGCACCTTTTCCGGGTTGGCCATTCCGGAGAGCAGCAGGCCGATGCCGAATACCAGCCCGGCGAGAAAAGCGGAAAAGAGTGATCTGTTCACTTAGACCCCCAGAAGATGGCGCGTCACATAAACCGTGGCAAAGCCGCCGCCCATAAATGCCAGCGTCGCCACCAGCGAGCGGGGTGACAGCCGGGACAGGCCGCAGACCCCGTGGCCGCTGGTGCAGCCGGAGCCATAGCGGGTGCCGATACCCACCAGCAGCCCGGCGGCGATCAGCATCGGGTAACCCGCCTCGATACGAATCGGCGGCAGGGCGGTGAAAAGTGCCCAGAGCGCGGGTGCGGCCAGCAGGCCGAGAACGAACGCCAGGCGCCAGCCAGTCTCGCCGGCAGTGCGCGCGAACAACCCGCCGACGATGCCAGAGATTCCGGCGATACGCCCATTCAGCGACAGCAGCAGCGCGCTGGCCAGGCCGATCAGTGCTCCGCCCGCCAGTGCGGACAGGGGGGTAAAGGCATTCCAGTCTATGGTCATACAGTTACTCCGAGCAGTAGAGGTGGTAGAGGGTTTGCAGCAGCGCCAGCACCCGCTCGTCGGCCACCCGGTAGTACACGTGCTTGCCCTCGCGGC
Organism: Microbulbifer sp.; assembly: GCF_051659245.1. Taxonomy (NCBI): domain Bacteria; kingdom Pseudomonadati; phylum Pseudomonadota; class Gammaproteobacteria; order Cellvibrionales; family Microbulbiferaceae; genus Microbulbifer; species Microbulbifer sp. Next base: position 33,038 of record NZ_JBOFOC010000203.1, on the reverse strand, counting down.
GGGTGGCCACCAGCCCCTCCCTGCGCAGCACGCCCAGTTGCTGGGACAGGCTGGGCTGGTAGATGCCCAGCCTGTCCTCCAGGTCGCCGACACAGAGCTCTTCCTGGCTCAACTGACACAGTAGTAGCAGGCGGTCCCGGTTGGCCAGGGAGCGCAGCATCAGCGAGGCGTCGCCGGCAGAGGCGCGCATCTTGTCGAGACTGATGTTGGAAGTATCGGCCATGGTTGCCCCATAAAGTTTACAAGCAAATATTATATTGATTTATATAATATTTGCAAGTATATTGTTGGCTGTTGAGATTGGGAGATAAGCCTATGTCAGCCGCTAAACCGCTTACCCAGGTCCAGCCGTTCCTTGACCCGGACACCGAAACCTGGAGCTATGTGGTCTACGATCACCCGGGCGGCACTGCCGCGGTGGTGGACCCGGTGTTGGACTTCGACCCCGCGTCCGGTCACACCAACACCGCCGGCGCCAAGCGCCTGGTGGAATTCATCCACGCAGAAAAACTCTCGGTGGAGTGGATACTGGAAACTCACGCTCACGCGGACCATCTGTCCGCGGCGCCATTTATCCGCAAGCAGCTGGGTGGGAAAATCGCTATCGGTGACAAGATCCGCGAGGTGCAAAAGATTTTCCGCGAGGTGTTCAACCTGGAGAAGCAATTCCTCGTGGATGGCAGTCAGTTCGATCACCTGTTCCACGATGGCGATGTATTCAATGTCGGCGAACTGGAAGCCCGGGTCATCTATGTGCCGGGCCATACGCCGGCGGATATGGCCTGGATGATCGGCGACGCCCTGTTTGTGGGCGATACCCTTTTTATGCCGGATGTGGGCAGCGCCCGCTGCGATTTCCCCGGAGGCGATGCCGCCAGCCTGTACCGCTCGGTGCAAAAACTGCTGGAGCTGCCGGAGGATGTCCGCATGTTCATGTGCCACGACTACCCGCCCGAGGGCGGTCGCGGGCACCGTTGCGAGACCACGGTGGGCGAGCAGAAGCGCAACAATATCCACCTGCACCAGGGTGTCAGCGAAGCCGGGTTCGTGGCCATGCGCACCAAGCGCGATGCCACCCTGCCCATGCCCCGGCTGATTATTCCCTCTATCCAGGTGAATATCCGCGCGGGGCGGATGCCGCCGCCGGAGGATAACGGGGTGGTCTACCTCAAAGTGCCGATCAACCATTTGTAGTATCGAGGTTGGAGAGACAATGGATATCAAACAATTGGACAGCCAGGTGTCCGTATCCGCCGATATAACCTGTGCACAATTACAGTATTTGGTACAGGCCGGCGTTGAGGTGCTGGTATGCAACCGGCTGGAAGGGGAGGCAGATGGCCAGGACTCCTTCGCGGAACTGGCACAAGCCGCAGCTGCCTGTGGTATCGAATTTGTCGCCATCCCCTTTGTTCCGGGGCAGATGCACGCTGCTCACTGTGATGAGTTCGCGGAAATCCTGGACGGCGGCAAAAAGGTCCACGCCTTCTGCCGCACCGGCAACCGGGCCTGCAATTTGTGGGCTGCGGCAAAATGCGGGGCGGGAGCAGATGGGAAAACCCTGATGGAAAACGCCCGCGGGGCGGGGTTTGACGTCAGCGGCACGCTTATTGTTTTCGGCCGCTAACGGGGTGGACGCGGTGCATCGACTGGCGGGCTACCTGCCCATTCCCGCCTGGCTCAGGCAGTACAACCGCCAGAAATTGGGGCGTGACCTCCTGGCTGGGGTTATCGTCACCATCATGCTGATCCCCCAGTCGCTGGCCTACGCACTGCTCGCGGGTCTGCCCGCCGAGGTTGGTCTCTACGCGAGTATCGCGCCGCTGATCGCCTACGCCCTGTTCGGCAGCAGCCGCAGTCTGTCGGTGGGTCCCGTGGCGATAACGTCTCTGATGACCGCTGTCGCCCTAAGCCAGGTGGCCGTGCAGGGAACCGGGGAATACCTGTTGGCGGCGTCGGTGCTGGCGCTGCTGTGCGGGCTGTTTCTGGCATTGATGGGATTTCTGCGCCTGGGCTTTCTTGCCAATTTCCTCTCGCACCCGGTGATCTCTGGTTTTATTACCGCTTCCGGACTGCTGATTGCTCTCAGCCAGCTCAAGCATATCCTGGGTATTGATGCAGGTGGCGAAAACCTGCCGCAGTTGGGTGCATCGCTGCTGGAAAATCTCTCCGGAATGAATGCTCATACACTGGCGATCGGCACACTGGTTGTGCTGTTTTTGTTCTGGTCGCGGAGCGGTGCCACAATTCTGTTGACCCGTTTGTCATTATCTCCGCACAGCGCCGCGCTGTTGGCAAAAGCGGCCCCGGTGGTGGGTGTGCTGGTCACTGTTTTGCTCAGCCTGGTACTCGGTCTGGAGGAAAAAGATGTGGCGCTCGTGGGTACCATTCCCCGCGGGCTGCCAGACTTGCGGATACCCGGCCTTTCCTGGGAACTGATTAGGGCGCTGATGCTGCCGGCGGTGATGATTTCGGTCATCGGCTATGTGGAATCTGTATCCGTGGGCAAGACTCTGGCTGCCAAGCGCCGCCAGAAAATCGATGTGAACCGCGAACTGGTCGGCCTGGGGGCGGCCAACGTGGCTTCCGGTTTCTCCGGCGCCTTTCCGGTGACCGGAGGATTCTCCCGCTCGGTGGTCAATTTCGACGCGGGGGCGGAGACGCAGATGGCGAGTGTCTTTACCGCTATCGGTATCGCCCTGGTATCAATGTTTCTCACTCCTTTCCTGTACTACCTGCCCAAGGCAACACTGGCGGCCACCATTATCGTCGCGGTCCTGTCGCTGGTGGATTTTTCCATACTGAAAAAGACCTGGAATTTCTCCCGCAGGGACTTCGCCGCTGCGCTCGTCACCATCGTAGTGACATTGCTTGCGGGAGTTGAGGCGGGTGTTGCCTGCGGTGTCGCCGCTTCGATAATGCTGTTCCTCTATCGCACCTCCAGGCCGCATATCGCCGAAGTGGGACTGGTGGAGGGCACCGAACATTTCAGGAACGTCAGGCGCCATAAGGTGCTGACGGTGCCGCAGATACTGACCATCCGCGTGGACGAAAGCCTGCTGTTCTCCAATGCCGGCTATCTCGAGGGTCGCATTTATGCCGATTTGGCGGGGAATGCGCAGGTTCGGCATGTGATCCTGATGTGCAGCGCAGTCAACGAAGTAGACTGGAGTGCACTGGAAGTGCTGGAGTCGGTGAATGAAAGGCTGGCGGAACTGGGTGTCAGTCTGCACCTGTCTGAAGTCAAGGGGCCGGTGATGGATGCACTTCAGCGCAGTGGTTTCCTGCAGCAGCTTTCCGGGGAGGTTTTTCTCACCCAGTTCCAGGCTTTTTCGAAAGTCCCGGAACTGGACAGTGTTGATGCAGGGCAGCCGGCGGCGATAACCGAAGATGCCTGAAAATCGGCGCCGGGGATGGCGCCGGTCGAGAAATATCAGTTTTCGAAGTATTCGAAGGCGTCGATTCTGTCCAGGTAAACGCCGTCGAAACCGGCCTCTATTATCCTGTCCAGATAGGCATTGTCCTCTCCGTAGATTAACTCCTGCCAGTCCTGGTCCCAGTACTCCACGTAGTAGTTGCCGTCCCAGTCGGGGTCTTCTTTCTCCAGCCATACCGGCTGATTGGATGGCCAGTGACTCTGCCAGTAATAGCGATAGTCCTCCGCTTGGCCAATGCTCATATAGGCGATCAGCAACCGCTTGCCACCGTTGCGCTTTTCCTTGAGCTGCTCTATCTGCGCCGGGGTGTACTCCACTCCGTCGAAGAAGAAATCCATGATGATCACGTCGTAGTTGGTAATGCTGATATCGTTGACCAGCTCCTGGCGTGTCGAGGAGAGCCACGGATTGATCAGATAGAGGAAGTTCCTGGCATCGGAGAGCTGTTCGATATCCTCGTCATTTTCATTGTTGATGCTGAGCGGGTAAGTGGGGATATTGTCCAGTTCCCGGTTGTCGGCGGCGAAGGAAATATATCCGAGGTTGGCATTCTGCTCGTAAGAGTCATCCATATTGTTCTGGCTGAAGGCGTAGTCGGTAACCAGAATGGTGACATCACCACTGTCCTTGGCCATATCCAGGAAGGTACGGGTCCACAGACGTTCCTTTGCCGGCGTGGGCTGGTCATCGTCGTCATAGCCGTAGAACAGGGATTCCAGCCCGATACCGTCTATGGCATTGACATAGTCCACATCGGCAGTGCCGGTGTCGTTCCCGGTTGTGCTGACGATTTCTGCGCCATTCTGGGGAATAATGATAAAGTTTCCGTCGGCTCCTTTTGCGTATTGACTGATATCCTGGACGAAATCCCGCATCTCTTGTTTGTAGTCGACGGCTTCCACTTCCCCGTCGCTGTCGGAATCGATCTTCGGAAATTCGTCCAGGTTGCAACCAAACAGAAATAAAGGCAGTAGGAAGATTGCGTAGCCGAACCGTTTCACATTACATCCCTCCGGGTAACTCGTAGGGACCGAAGGTAACAGGGATGGGGAGAACGGGCAACCGAAAAGCGGCACCGGTCCGGTGCCGCTTTTGTAGGCTGATTTGGCTGAGGACTACTTGACCTGAAAGACGCCATCCGTATCCTTTTCCAGTTCATAGTAGAACCAGCGCTTGGTCTGGCTGGATTTTTCCCGGCGGAATGCAATCACCGCCCGGTGGCCGTCGGTGCGCAGGTTGATGGAGCCGTAGACACCCACATTCCGTTTGAACAGCTCGTCCAGTATCTCGTTGCGCTGGTCCTTTAATTCCTGTTCCCTGGCCGGGTCGTCCTCTCTTTTGATCTTCTCCACCAGCCTGTCCAGTTTCCGGCGCAAGGACTGGTCTTCGTGTTCGCGGGTGGAGCGCTGCAGTTCGGTGCTGAGAATCAGCGGGCGCTCGCCCCGCCCCTTTTTGCCCAGCAGGCCGAGCAGGTCGGGGCGCGGGTGCACGTGGCTCTCCTCGTCGCCGGAGGAGACCACATAGCCGGCGGGCGCCGTGGCCTCGAGAAATTCCTCGGTGACATCGGAAGAGCCGTGGTGGCAGCATTTCATCAGGTCCGCGCCAAAGCTCGCTCTGGCCCGCTCGATCATCGCCCGGGTCTCGGTTAGGGTGGTGGGGGCCGCGCCGCTGTTGCCGTAGTGACGCATCAGGAAGTGTTCTGCGGGGGCATTGAGATCACCGCCGAACAGGATGGCGAAACCCCTGTACTGCAGCCGCAGCAGTACCGAGTGGCCGTTCTTGGTCTTGGCGGTGTTCATCGCGGTCCCGCTCATGGTGGCGGGCAGGGCACGCAGACCAGGTTGGCCGTTGGGAGCTTTCTCCACCACCGGGCCCAGCACCTCGATGGTCAGCTCCGGGTTGTCCGAGGGGGCGAATCCAGGCATCCAGCTGCGCCCGTCCTCTTTCGCTCCGTGCTCGGTGGACAGCATGGCTATGTCGCCGAAGCACTCGCTCTCCAGCGCGGTCCAGATCAGTTCCGGATACCATTTCCGCCCGCGCACCGCCGGGTCGGCATAGAGCGCGCGGGCTGAGGATTCAGTGGGCCGGATATCGGTGAGGAAACCGCCTTCGAGCGGCCCCAGCAGGTCGGGACCGGTGCGTTCCATCAGGCCATTGTGGTAGACGTTTTCGAAGGAGATCTGCGGGTTTTCAAAAACCTTCTGAAAACCCCGGTAGTGGTCGCTGTCCGGGTGGGTGATCACCGCGGCGTGGAAGCGAAATTTGTTTTTGAAATCCCGGAACCGGTACTCCAGGTAGCCCTTCATGTTGTCGCCGATACCGGCGTCGATAATCAGGATTCTTTCCCGCGTGCCGATCAGCGGAGTAGTGAGGATGCAGCCGTCCCCCTGGCCCACGTCGAGAAAAATCATCTCCAGCAGCCGCTCTTGCTGGTAGTCCTCTTTTTTGATGGCAAAGGTACCACCGCCCCAGCTCACTCTGGACCACTTTTCGTCGATATCGTCGACAATGCGCAGCCAGTCCCCCCACAGCAGTTGCCGCTTCCTGGTTCTCAGGTTGTCGATATCGTAGAGATAGACAACCGGCCCCTTAGCATAGCGGATCCTGACCACGGCCCGGACCTTCCTGTTTTACGGTTGACGGTACTCTTCCGGAGCCGCAGTCTCCAGTTTCTACTTCGGCGGGCCGCGGCGGCCGAAAATCAGTGCCAGCACAAAGAGTATAATAAATATAAAGAATAGGACCTTTGCCGCGTCCGTAGCGACTGTTGCGACACCGCTAAAGCCGAAAAAGGCGGCGATAATCGCAACAACAAAGAAAATGATTGCCCAGCGCAACATGCTTGAACCTCCTGCCCGGCCTCTGCCTACTGCCCGGCCTTTGCCTACTGGATGATACTTTGCCCAATAGCTTCTTTGCGGCTAGCGTCAAGGTTAGGGTGCCGCAAGCGGGGTCACCATATTTTGGCGTCGATGACAGCGCTAACGTTGCACGGCTGCGATATGCCGGATGTGGCGAAGGAGGTGGAGCGGGTGACCTGATTGGGCCGGGCGAGATGCTCCGCTGCTGAATATTGCCATTCGTATCTCTCCTCAGCGGAAGAGGGGCCTTGTCCCGAACCCCGCTGGCCGCGGGGGTGCTGCGGAATAATTAAAAAAGGGCAAGACCTTCCGGCCTTGCCCTTTTTCGTATTTTCACCTCAGGGGTGAAAATTCCCCCAGTGGTAGCCGGGGGAGAATGTCACAATGGATTAGAGTGCGACAATATTTTCAGCTTGCAGGCCTTTGGGGCCTTTGGCTACGGTGAACTCGACTTTCTGGCCTTCGGCCAGGGTCTTGAATCCGGTGTCGGCGATTGCACTGAAGTGCGCAAAGACGTCGGGGCCTGATTCCTGCTCAAGAAAGCCAAAACCCTTGGATTCGTCGAACCACTTTACGGTTCCTATAGTTGTGTTGCTCACAATCATTTCCTAAAAATAATAACAATATTGTGCCATTTGAAAATGGCGGGTGTAGCGGGAAACAAGCGGAGTTACTAACTAAAGGACGAGGATTATGGGTATAACTTCGTGACAGGAGAGAATAATCATGCAGCTTGTGTTCTAGCTTCCCAATAGTGTATAGCCATTTGGGTGAAAGTCAATCTATTAATGCAGGGCATAGATGTAGCCGTCGAAGGTGGTGACCCGCCGGGAGGTTTGTGACCCTATCACTGAGTGACCCGAGCTGCCAGAATAGTCCCCCGCTCTTTGGGTCCAGGGCGTATGCAGACTCGTCGGTCGCGCCGCCAAAGACGGTGACATTCCCAGTAGGTCAGGACCGGAATGGCACTGACTTAAGCGGAATCCCCCTGTAGGAGCCTGCTTGCAGGCGAATTGAGGTCGCGGTAAGGCACCGGGAATGTTCGCCTGCAAGCAGGCTCCTACAGCGCAATCCTCAGGGGCAGGAGCAGCTCGGGGCTTAACTTATACCATTCGGTCAGGACCGGAATGTGCCGCCAGCCGTTTACAGTTTTCTGGTCATAAACACACTGTTCGGATCTTCCCGGTAGTCGGCAAAGGGTTCGCAGTATTCAAATCCGAAACTGGCGTAGAGTCTTCTCGCCGGCTCGAAGGCGGCCATCGAGCCTGTCTCCAGGCTCAGGCGCCGGTAGCCGCGACTGCGGGCCTGGCCGAGTATGTGATGCAGCAGTCGCCGTGCGACACCTTTCCTCAGGTGTGCCGATGCGGTGCGCATGGATTTTATTTCCGCATGCCGGGTATCCAGTGCCTTCAATGCCCCGCAGCCCATCAGTTCGGCGCCATCCCAGGCACTCCAGAAAGTGATTTCCGGCCGGCGCAACGCCTCCAGGTCCAGTGCGTGGATACTTTCCGGGGGAGAATGCCGGGCCATGCCCCGCAGGTGCTCGCTCAATAGCTCGGCCACTTCCGGGCCACTCAGGTCATCTACTTTGATTTTCATACAGGCTGAACTTTTCTATCAAAGTGCGCTAGAGGATAGACTCGATATACTCTTTCAACGCGGCGGCATTGTTGTAGTGCGTTTCCTTCGAGCTGAACAGGAATACCGCTTTCCTGAACTTTATGTTATCGACCAGTTCATCGACCGATTCACGACTATTGTCGAGTTCGGAAAAATATCGCTTCTTGAACTCAGGCCACTTCTCCGGATCGTGTTGGTACCAGCGCCGGAGTTCATCGGAGGGGGCGAGATCCTTGACCCAGAGGTCGATATCTGCCTTGTCCCTCGACAGGCCCCTGGGCCACAGGCGGTCCACCAGGATTCTCATTCCTTCTCCGGATTTCGGCTTTTCATAGACTCTTTTAACGGTAATGGACATAAGGGACTCTCCTGTTGTGGTGTAAACAGAATAGTCGTGGCACCGGGTTTCTGTGGGCCCGTCGCTGTGCTGCTTTGCGTGGCGTAGATGACAGGTTATTCTTTTACCAAACGATACATTTCCGAGGCCGCGAGCAGGAAAGCTCCGACACCAAAGTTAGCGGTGGAGTCTGCATCTACCACTTGGCCGGGAATAGCCCTTTCGCCAATTGGCTGAACGTAGCCGAGTTTTCCGTTTTTCTGGAGTGCTGTTTCGGTAAGGTACCCCCAGGACTTCAACACAAGGGGTAGATAAGTTTCCTTATCGAGATAGCCGTTATTTATGCCCCATAAGTATCCGTAGGTAAAAAATGCAGTGCCGCTGGTTTCGTAACCGGGTGCGTGTTCCGGATCGAGCAGGCTGCGCGTCCAGTAGCCACCGGGTTGCTGTGCGCCGGCCAGGGTAGCGGCCATTTTTTGATAAATGGCAATATATTCGTCGCGGTGTTTGTTATCTTTGGGTAGATCGGCCAGGACTTTCGCCAGGCCGGCAAATACCCAGCCGTCTCCCCGGGCCCAAAAGTCTTTGCGACCGTTTAAACTTTTATGCGCGGGGTAAACATATTTCGCGTCGCGAAAAAACAGGCCGGTTTCCTCATCGTACATAATGCTTTTGGCGTAGGTGAAGTATTCGTGTAATTTTTCCAGGTAGATTTCGTCGCCGGTCACTTGGTACAGTTTTGTCATTACCGGCATCACCATATAGAGGCCGTCGGCCCACCACCAGTAGTCAACCGCATCGGTGGCCATTTGATATTCCATGACTTCCAATGCGCGGGCGATTTTCTGTCTGTCGCCGGTAATTTGATAAAGATCAATATAGGTTTGAAAACAAATTTGCCAGTCGCCGAATAGAACATGTTCATCGGTTTCGCCGTAGCTGTATTGCCACTCCGCGCGGTTATCCGATTTGGCACCCATCCACTGATTGCGCTCACCCCAACGCAGGGAATAGTCAAGATAGGCTTGATTGCCACTGACGAAGTAGGCCTCCATGTTGCCGGTGTGGTAGGCCGCGTGCTCCCAGAATGCCCAACCGGGTTCCGGATTTTGGGTCTGCCAGTAATCATTGGTGCGGGTCAGCTGTTCCAACACTTCAGATGGACCGGGCAGGGACTGTATAGATTGATGGCTTCGCGTTGCACAACTGCTGGCGATAAAGAGAAGGGAGAGCACAGCGAGCAGGTTGCGAAGGGTATTTCTATTCATGTTGTTTCAGCTCTGGTGCCGATTTTTATGAGACAAACGATCAGTTGCCAACAATAAATCATATAAATAATATTGTAAAGGGTGCCAGTTATACAAAGAATTAGCCTAAATAATGGCCAAGATGAGGATGTTTTGGTCCGTAGAGCAATTTTGCTGAAACAGAATGCTGTTACAAGCGCGCAAGAATCAGGAAGAGTAGTTTAACGGATCCCGCCTGGAGCGCCTGCCTCGTCGGCCCAGTAGCGCCGGCATACCTCAATGAAATCCTGGGCTACCGGGCTCAAATCCCGGTCCTTGCGATAAAACAAACCCACCTGGCGTTCGATACGGGCGAAGTCGAATTCATTCAGCGCCCGGAAATGCTGGATGTGCGGCAACTGCCGCGTCACCTCCGTGCTGATGTAACCCACGGCCAGGCCCCGGTCGATAAGGTTCAGGCGCACGTTAAGGCTGCTGATCTGCCAGATCATGCGGAAGTTATCGCGCAGCTTTTCCTGGTAAGGCCGCTGGTCCGGTTCGTCCAGCGAGGACACCACCAGGGGGATGCGCTGCAGATCCTTGGCGGTCATCTCGGCGCGGTGGAGTGGGTGCTCGGGGCTGATCATCAGCAGGCGGTGTTCGTTGTACAGCGGAGCGGTACTGAAGCGGTCCATCCGTGTCTGGAAGGGGCCGAGCCCCAGCTCGACCTCGCCGCTCATCACCGCCTGCACGATGGCGCGGGATGGCTGCTCGACCAGCCGCAGCCTGGCTTCCGGCCAGCGGCCGATAAAGGTATGGATCAAATCCGCCCCGGCGAAGCGGTTGTTGGTGCTGTCGATGGCCACGCTCAACTGCTGGTCCAACCCGCGCGCCAGCCGCGACAGGTCTCCCAGCACCGCCTGCTCCTGCTGCAACTGGTCGTCCACGTAACGGTAGAGGCGGCGGCCGGCCTGGGTCAGGCGCACCGGTCGGTCGCGGATCAACAGCGGCTGGTTCAGCTTCACTTCCAATTGCTTGACGGCCTGGCTGACCGCCGACTGGGTGAGGTGGAGCTCCTGGGCCGCGGCGCGAAAGCCACCGGAGCGGGCCACGGAGTGGAAGATACGCATTTCACCGCTTTCCAGACGCATGATAAGCCCTACTAATCATTCGTTTATAAAGTTTAATTAGATTAACAGCGCTCTCACCTTTTTAATAGCGCCGTCACAAACACAGCGTGAGGAGATTGTCATGACCGAGGAAATCAACGCAGGTTTGGAAGGCGTTGTCGTAGGTGAGACGGAACTGTCCAACGTCGAAGGCGATATCGGCCGGCTGACCTATCGCGGCGAGCCCATCGAGGCACTGGTTGAGCGGGACTTTCCCGCCGTAATCAACTGGCTGATGACCGGTGAGTGGCTGGATGCGGAGCAGTGCCGGGAACTGGACCGCTGGCTGGCCGACGAATCCGAACTGAGCGCAGTCGAGGCCGGGGTGCTGGAACAACTGCCCCGCGACATCCACCCGATGGCGGTGCTGCAGGCCCTGGCGCCCATCGCCGACCTGACCCCGGCCCGACAACCGCCGGCTTGGCTGGACGGGCAGTGGGTGCCCGGCATGGTTCTGGCCGCTCGCATCAATGCCGCCGTTCGGGTATGGCACAACCTGAGCCAGAATGGCGACGTCTTCGCCGTACCCGCCGGCCTGGGTTTCCTGGAAAAACTGCTTTACGGCATCAACGGCACCGCGCCCGGTGAACAGGCCCTGCAGGCCATCAACACTACCCAGATCCTGCAGCTGGACCACAGCTTCAACGCCGGCACCTTCGCCGGACGGGTCATCGCCAGCACCGGCGCCAGCCTGTCCGCCAGCGTCGCCGGCAGCCTGGGGGCCCTGTCCGGTCCGCTTCACGGCGGTGCCGACGAAGCGGCGGTGATGATGGCGCGCGAGATCGGCAGCCCCGAAAAAGCCGACGGCTGGGTGCGCGACGCCCTGGCCAACAAGGTCAAGATCATGGGCATGGGGCACCGCGAATACAAACGCCTCGATCCCCGCGCCGCCATCCTCAAACCCATGGCCCGACAGTTCTGCGAAGGCACCGAATGGCAGACACTGATGGAAACCCTGGTGGCGGTGGAGGACACCTGCCAGGATGTCTTCAGTGCCAAGGGGAAGGAAATCCACGCGAACCTGGAATTCTACAAAGGTGCCGTCTACCTGGCGCTGGGCATTCCGGAGCGATACTTCACCTCCCTGTTCGCCTGCAGCCGGGCGTTCGGCTGGATCTCACACTTCCACGAGTTCAACAGGGACCCGCGACTGATCCGCCCGCGCGCGCTTTACGCCGGCCGTTGAGAGGGGTGTGCCGACGCAATGCCGACACTCCGATGGAATTTCGCCGGCGTCCCGCCGGCGTTATCAATCCCTATCCTGATGCCACCCTTGCAGGCCGAGTTGGATTACTTTTCCACCGGAAAGGTTTCTGGCCTGCGAAACACTCGAGCTTTTTTCTAATTCCAACGCCAAGCTAAACGGAGTCGTTTTCGGCGCTCTTATCAGAGATTTATTAAAGGGCACCTCTAAAAACCGCGAACCTGCTTTTGAGCGTAGGGTGCGCCGTGCGCACCAGCCGAGCATCGCCACGGTCTCCTGCCTTTTTCGGTGCGTACGGCGCACCCCACAGCATCAATTTTTAGAGGTTCCCTAAATATTTTCTGATTAAATAGGCAACCCCAATTGCCACTAATATGCCGAGAGAGTCTGCGATTAGATCTGCCAGGTCAAAAGTTCGAAATGGTATAAACACTTGACTGACTTCTTCACCCAGAACAAATAGCGCAACCAGAGCTCCACCATAATAGATATTTAGCCAGCCAACAGTAAATGAGCGAAATCGGGTGGCGACAACGACAGTCAAGGTAAGTGTACCAAAGAGGAAAAAATGGCCGATCTTGTCTCCGTGGGGAATTGACCTGACAAAGTCGAAAAACAGGCTGTCACTGCCACTATTGGCAAGGTAAATAATCCATAAAATAAATAGGAAAAAACTCGTAGCCATTGCAGTTGTTAATTTAGGCATAATTCTTTGCAAAACCCGGAAAATTCTTTGAGTCTTATCCCGCCCTGCGGTATACGTCGAGTTACCGCCGGGCCGGGCATGGGGCGGCGGCAGGCGGCCGCCCCGTTCGCCGTTTCTAAAGGGGGATCATCCGGCAGGGTCCGACGCGGGCTTGCCTGTGCTGCGTACCGAGAAGGCGTACCAGTCCAGTCTTCGGGTCACCAACATGACTGCCGCCAGGGCCGCGAACAACAGCAAAGCGCCCAACAACAATGCATAGTCTTCCGCCATCAGGATGCCGTAGATCAGCCCGAGCACCAGTAGCAGACTGCCGGCAAAGCCCCAGCCGGCCCGGGCCGAGCGCAGCACCGCCATCAAGTAGACGCCGATCAGACCGCAACAGGCCAATGCCGCCGACAGGTAGGCCAATACGAAGTCGATATGCTCGCTGAGGGCCACCAGCAGCAGGTAGAACATGGCCAGTGCCAGCCCAACCAGCAGGTACTGCATGGCGTGCAGGGGATAGCGGCGCAGCACCTCGAACAGGAAGAAGGCGGCGAAGGTGAGGCCGGCAATCAGAAAGCTGTATTTCAGGGCTCTTTCGCTGGATAACAGGCCGGTGACCGGCTGTACCAGCCGTACCCCCATGGCCTGGCCGGCGTCGTCGCAGGCCTGGCCGTTGCGGGCGCAATGGATGGCGCTGGCGGCGGCCAGGCTGTTGGTGCGCCAATGGCTGGTAAAGCCTTCCGCACTGATCTCCCGGTCCACCGGCAGCACCAGCCCTTCAAAGCTGGGATGGGGCCAGTCGGCGCGCAGCCCCAGGCGCGTCTCCTTGGCCAGGGGCAACAGCGCCAGGGAGTCGGTGCCGTTCAAATTGAGCCGCACCTTGACGGTAAAGGCGCCGGTCAGGTCCGCCGGCAACTGCACCGCTATCACGGAGTCTCCCAGCGCCTGCGGCAGTTGTTCGGTTTCCACCAGCGGCAGGGGCGTGTCGTTGACCAGAATCTGGGGCCGTTCCACCAGGCCTCGCAGGTCACTGATGCGCATGATCAGCAGGGCCGGCCGGGACGATACCACCTGCTCCGGCTCGTCCACTGCCTGCCAGTTGGCGGGGAACACCGCTTCCAGAGTGAGCAGGCTGCGATAGACCGGGGTGCCGTAGATGCCCCGGTAGCGCATTTCGGTCTGCAACTGGCCGTCCACGCTCAGAGTGTCGGGAATCTGGCTTTCCAGCACCGAGCGCTGCTCCACCGTCGCGCAGCGCTCCTGGCGCCGGCAGTCTCCACGTTCCACCAATTGTTCGCGCACCCGGGGCACTACCACCAGGGGGCCACTGAGGGTCTGTTCGCCGCTGACCTGCCGGGCGATCTGGTATTTCACCTGCCGGGCCTCGTTGCTGCGCTCGGCAACCTTGCCCTGGATCATCAACAGGGGCGCCACCAGCAACAGCATTAGGCCGGCGATGGTGAGCAGTTTTAAAAACAGTGTCTGACGCATGGGGTTCCTCTCCCTTCTTCTAACGGGTTGTTCGCGAGGTCCCAGCATGGCGGGTCGGTTTGGGGGTTTTATGGGGATTGTGTGGGGAAGTGGTGGATAGCTGGGAAAACCATTAAGGAATCGCTGAATAGATGCATTTCGCCACTCCGGCTTGCGCCGGAATGACGTTAATCAGAGGCCCTTAACCCGCCGGCAGAACCAGGCTGGCGCACACACCGTCACTGGTGTTTCCGACCGACAGGCGCCCCCCATGGAGAGCGGCGATTTCCCGCACCATGGCCAGGCCCAGGCCGGAGCTTTTTTCCCGGCCCGGGGCGGGCAGGGAATAGAAGCGTTCACTGACTCGCGCCAGCGCGTAATCCGGAATAGTCGGGCCCCGGTTGGTTACCGCTAGGCATTGTTCCCCGCCGGCATCAGTGACGGTGACACTCAAGGTAGAGCCCGGTTCGGCAAAACGCAGGGCATTGTCGAGCAGGTTGAACAGGGCCAATTGCAGGGTTTCCGGCTCCACCCACAGGGTTTCCTCCTGCGGCCCCTGTACGCTGAGGTTTTTTTCAGCGAGCAGTGGATAGCGGCTTTGCTGCCAGTCCGCCAGCAGGGGGGCCAAGGCCAGCCGCCGGCGGGCGGGCAGGCTTTCCAGCTTTTCCAGCCGGGCCATGGCCAGCAGCCGGTCGAGCAGTTCACTCAGGCGCTGGCTTTCATGGATCACGTTATCGGTGAAGCGGTGCATAGCAGGGTCCGTCACTTCCTCGGCGAGGATTTCCCCGGCACCACGAATTGCCGCCAGCGGGCTCTTCATTTCGTGGGTGAGCAGGCTGACGTTATCTTCCAGTCGCGCCCGCTCTTCCAGACGGCGGCGCATGGCGGTGACCGCTTCGGCCAGATCGCGGATTTCATCGCGGCCCCGCAAGCGCGGCGGCGCCGGTCGCTCGCCCTCCGCCACGGCCTGTGCATAGTGACGCAGCCGTTGCAGGCGGCGGGTCAGCCACCAGGCCAGCAACATCCCCACCAGCAAACAGGCGCCCAGCACCAGCCCCCCATAAAGGGTCAGTTGTCGTTCCGCCCGGTCCACAAAGGGCTGGATGGAGCGCCCCGGTTTACCCAGGCTTACCACCCCGATCAGGCTTCCTTCATGGCGGATCGGGGCGGCCACATACATCACCGAGGTGCCGGGATCGGCCGGATCGGTACGGGTGGTCCGCGCGCCGTAGCGGCCCTGAAGGGTCAGGTATACGTCGTTCCAGCGGGAAAAGTCCATGCCCTCGTCCCGCCCTCGGGAGTCGAATAACACCGTGCCGGTGGGGCCGGTGACATAGACGTGGGTATGGATGGCCGCCTTTTTCAGGCCCCAGATATCCGCATCCAGGTCGCGGTCGGCGTAACGGTTTAGGGCGGCGCGCAGCTCGGGTGTGATCACCACCTGGCCCTGTCGGGTATCGCTGGCGACGATTTCCGCCAGCAGGTTAGCGGCATCCACCAGGGTTTCCTCGGCGGATTGACGCACCAGCGGCTTGGCCTGGCCGAACACCAGATCCAGCACCAGCCAGCCCAACAGACCGAGAATGAAAAAGTAGAACAGCAGCAAGCGCTGGCCCAGCTTCACGGGGACTCCGTTTCCAGGTAGTAACCCAGGCCCCGGCGCGTGGCGATCAGGCTGTCACCCCCCAGGGGGCGCAACTTGGCGCGCAGGGTTTTGATGTGGCTATCCACGCTGCGCTCGAAGCTGTCTTCGTCGCTGTCGCAGACATCCAGCAACTGCGCCCGGCTGAACACCTGCCCGGGACGCTGCACCAGCGCCGCCAGGATGCGGAACTCGGAATGGGTCAATGCCAACGGCTGGCCGCGGAACAATATCCGCGCTCCGGTCTCGTCTAGCTCCCACGTTTTTTTGCCAGTGGGTGCCGACGGCGCGCCCTGCAGTCGCTTGAGGATGGCCCGGATCCGCGCCACCACTTCACGGGGACTGAACGGTTTGGTGACATAGTCGTCACCGCCCAGTTCCAGCCCGAGAATGCGGTCCACCTCGTCCTGGCGCGCGGTCAGGAACAGCACCGGCACCTCGCTGAAGCGCCGCAATTCCTTGAGCACTTCGAAGCCGTTCACATCCGGCAGTCCCACATCCAGGACCACCAGCGAAAAATTCTCCTGTCGCAGGGCGGCCAGCGCCTGCTCGGCCAGTGTCACATGGGCGACTTCAAAGTGCTCGCGTTCCAGGGCAAACATCAAGGGCTCGGCGATACGGGGTTCGTCGTCTACGATCAGGATTTCAGGCACGGGCTATATCTCGTCTGCAGGGGAAAAAGCGCTGGTAGGGTGCGCCGCGCGCACCGGAAAGCTGAGAGCCGCACTACGGGGTTCCTTGCATACGGCTCAAACTTCCCCAAGGCTTTTCAATCCGGCGGCTTGGCTCGGCAAGCAACTGGCGCACCACATTACGCCGCCGGTCGGCGCCTGGCAAGATACGCCCTGTGTTCCTCCGGCCTTTGGCCAAGGGATACTCCTCAATCCGGCTTGCGGAAGCACCGGGCGCCTACGGCGAGAGCAAGTTGTGCCGTTTGTAAAGGTTCCGGGCACCGGACTAGAATCAAGCGATGCTCAGGTGATGGAACCTGAATTGCCGGAAGGTAAAGCCTGTATTTCGCACTGGGCCGTTAGTGATGATATGCGCCAGCGCTTCTCTGAAGTGGATCTGCAAGCGCATTTTTCCGTATTCAGCAGTGTGAACCGACACGGTGACAAGACGATTATCAACGCGC
The DNA here is from genome assembly GCF_051659245.1 of Microbulbifer sp. Taxonomy (NCBI): domain Bacteria; kingdom Pseudomonadati; phylum Pseudomonadota; class Gammaproteobacteria; order Cellvibrionales; family Microbulbiferaceae; genus Microbulbifer; species Microbulbifer sp. Next base: position 16,246 of record NZ_JBOFOC010000203.1, on the reverse strand, counting down.
AGAATTTTATTGAAGAGCGCTAAGGCGAGGATATTATGCACACAGGCGACAAAGCGGCCGTATTGGCTGCGCACAAAGGGTGGTTCGATGCATTGAACGCTTTGCTGGAAGGCGATCCGGAACCTTTTGCCGAGCTCTATTCCCATTCCGGTGATGTTTCCTACATGTCTGCCGGAGGTGGCCTTCGCGTTGGATGGGATGCAACGTGGAAGGACTGGCAGGCTCAGGCAGAGTTGACCCGGGGTGGTTATGTCGAGGATGTGGAAAACCACGTTATCGTACAGGGGGACATGGCGGTTGTACAATCCATGGAAAGGGGAGTCATAACCGATATCGAAGGTATAGGTATTGAGCAGGAAATCAGGGAAACTTCTGTATATCGGCGTGAAGATGGCAAGTGGAAAATGGTTGCCCACCACGCGGATGCCCTGCCCAGTTGGATTGAAGTCGCCGGCGTCGCCCGCAAAGCCTGGGTGTCGCCCGCAAAGCCTGACTGATCGGCCGACTCCTCCTTGCTCCTGATGTCCGCGGAGGCCGAGTAGAATTTATAGCCCGCACTTGGCGGGCATTGATGGCGCTGAGAATTTCCCGGAATCGCTATTCTCGTGGCCGTTATTGTTGCGAGGGCAGGTAGGCACCGGCCGCCGTTCACGGAATGCCGATGGCGTAGCAGACAGGGTAAGAACCTCCGTGATGTTTTGCCGGCGCACTAAAGCAGAAGGCTTAGCGCCCGCTCGGATGGCCAAATTAGTCGCTCCCATGTTTACGTTTTACGCTCCCAGGGTTCAACGTCTCCCTGGTACACTTCCATCAGTGGGTGGGCTTCGGGAGATTTCGTCTTTCGCCACATTTGGTACGTCTCGGGGCTTCGGGTGCGAAGCTTCTCCATCAGATGATGCCATTCGTACTCCAGCTGTCCGGATGTTACCGGAAGGGTGAGGTGCTTGCGAACGATCCGGAACTTGCTCCTATCGAAATTATAGCCACGCACCATCGCCTCAGAATAAATTCCGCTCAAATAGAGTGACATTGCTGTGAGAGGTGCGCGGTGGTTTCTGAATCGGTCGAGTTGCGGGTGGTTGCGGTATCCGCGAGTTTCGCCTCTGAGAACGGCTTGTGCCAAGAGGGCTTCCCGCCACAAGGCTACCAGCCCCTGCCGGTCCAGATATTTCGGATGCAATGACCACAGTCGCATAGCGGTGGGCTAGTGTAAGGTACTAATTGATCAGCGGGCCGCTAAGCGGCCAGATGCAAGGTGCATTTTCGCTGGCGTAGTTGTGTTCTACGTCAAGCAAAAGCAACGCCGCAGATGGCTGCTTAGCGGCCCGCCCGAAGGGAGCCTTGGCAATCGTTCGGGAAAACAACTCCGCTCCCATTTCAAAAGCATAAACAGCCGCAGCTGTTTATGCTCCTGATTCCTATTTGCGATAGTGGTCCAATACCATGCCCGCTTCGCCAATGCCATCCGAGACAAAGCGCGCGAGAATACGTGCGCCATTCTCCTGGAAATGTGTGCCGTCGACGGAGCCGTCAGAGCGCACAAAAAAGAAATCCTCTGGCGTTGGCGCCGGACAAATTGCCGTTAAATGGTCCACTGTTTTTCGATTCAAATCGATCAGGGGTATACCTTCGGCAGATGCGAGCTCCCGCATTGCTTGCGCCCACCGGCCGGTGCCGTTTCCACCAGTACAATACGCGGAATTTCTGGGGGTTGGCGTGACGAAGCCCAGGTTAATTCCTCGTGCACGGGCACCGCTTATGTATTGCGACAAGTAGGATTTAAAATCGGTATCCGGATCCAGATAGTAGGGAATAGTTTGTCCATTGATAGTATAGGTCGCGGTTCTGTGGCTATCATTGGTACCGAACTGTAACAACAAATAGTCGCCTGCGTTGGCCTCTGCCCAAATGGCATCGAGGCGTCCTTCGTCAATGAAACGACGTGCAGTACGCCCCCCAACTGCGTGGTTATAGACATTGACATTGGCGTTGTACTGTTCTGGCAACATTTGGCCCCAGCCCGCGATATCATTAGGGCTTGGAGTATCGGTATAACTAGAAACGATGGAATCGCCTGCCAGGAAAACATTTACCGGGGTCGAGGTATCAACTTTCAGGTGTTGGGCCAAAGGAATATTCAGATCGCGGAGGCCTTGCACCACGAGAGCAGCTATATCATAGGCTCCACTTGTGTCGAAATGGGTGTGATCGTTACAGAAGAACGCGCCGACCGCTCCGCCAGTACTTTCCGACACATCTCCACCACCCGGAATCGGGCAGAAACCCCGCTCGTTATACAGCTGAATACTGCGTTGGTGCAGGTCAATGACGGGTACACCAAGATTGGCACCTAAATTAATAGTTTCTGATAAAAATCCGCGTGTTGCCACAGCCGTGCTGCCAGAACAACGGATCGCTGATACCGGTGTGATAAATATCGGCGTTGCACCTCTTGCCCGAGCAGCTTCAGCCATCATTTGATAAGCCTGCATGAAAGCCTCCGAACCGACGTGCCGCGGACAGGTTCTGGAGCCATCATTAATGCCAAACTGGATGAATAAATAGTCACCGCTTTTCATGCCGGACAGCGTGGTTTGCCATCGGTTTTGCAGGATCGGATTCCCGCTGGAGTCGGTATTTAAAATACACTCCCCATCACTGCCAACACTGGATTGAACGTCGTAAAGCCAGGTGCGAACACTACGCCCACCGACTGCCAGGTTTCGCACGCTGACATTGTTGTTAAAGTAACTTGCAAAGTCGCGACCCCACCCGTGCGGGCAGGAGGACCCGCCATTCATCACGGTGGAATCGCCAGCCATCCAGAGGGTAATGGCGTCGCTGCCCCCACACTCAATGCCACTGACGTTGCCGTCTCCGGTGATGCTCAAGGAATCAATATTGCCAAGGCCATCGGCGGTGGTGGCTTGCAGACGGATCGTGTGGGTACCCTGTTCAAGCCACAGCTCAATCGCCTCGCTGTTTGCCCAGCTTGTCCAGCCATCGGTTACCGCAAACGCCACGCCGTAAAACTGCGCTTGGCCGTCAATCAGTAGATCGCCAGGGCGTCCATTCGCGCCACCATTGGCATAGCGCCACTGCAGACTGTAGGTGCCCGCCTGGCTGACCTCGATTTGCCAGTTGACCCCTTTGCCTGTGGCGTTGTCGGTGTTGGCAAAACCAGTGCCGGTAAAGCCGTCATTGTTGTTGTCGACCGAGCCGTCGACCTGGCAGAATCCGGTGGTGTTTTCCTCAATTACGATTTCCGTACCTTGGCTGTTCTCTACTGTCAGCGAAAAGTCTTGCGTGCTTTGGGCGCCGCAGCTGTTGGTGTAGGTCGCCGTGGCGGTGCAGGAAGAGTCGGGGGATACCGTCTGCTCCCGCGACGAACCTGAGGTGCCGCAGCCGTTCCAACTCCAGGAGCCCGAAGTCGGATGCGGGCCAAGTCGCACGCTACCGCCGGCGGAGATGCTTGCGCTGGCCGTTTGCTGCCAGCTGCCGCCATCCACACTCATGTAAGGCGTTATCACCGTTGGGGCGCATCCGCCGCTCGAGGACGAACTGCTCGAACTCGACGAACTGGAACCCGTCCCCCCGTCGCCTCTAACCGTCACGCTCGCCGCCGATACGTTGCCCGGTGTCGCGGTGAATCCAAAGGAAGTCGAACCGCCCGGTGCGATCTCGGTGTTCCAGCCTGCCGGTCCAATCGCGAAGTGCCCATCGTCGCTGGATTGCACCTCGCCGTTCCAGATGCTGTCGATTGCAATGGGCATGTCGAACTCGGCTGTCCAGTTCGACAGCGTGGTGGAGCCGTCGTTGGTAACAGTGACCTCGGCCTGGAAGCCCGAGCTCCAGTCGTTGGTGATGGTCATGGAACCCTGGGCGCCGTATACCGTCTGCCACGCAAGGCATAGAAGTATTACAGCCAAGCTTCGCTTTATGTCTATCATGATAAATTCTCCACTAGTGGGCCATGGGCCCGGTTGGCTTCGCTTAAGTTCACGTTATGGATTGCGCAAGTAGTCAGTGATACCAATATTTTGTTGGCGAATTTCACTAACAATCACTTGCGCAAAGTAACTGCTTACCCCTGTAGGAGTGGCGGGTCGGCCATCCGACATGCCGCTCCTACAGGGTGGCTCGCTTAAGTCAATGCAGGTTTCCTATGGGTAAGTAGTTACTGCGCAAACAGCTCCGCTCCAATTTCATTAGAGTGGGCCCTATCGTTCCAGATAGGGATAATGCCTGTAAAACACAGGTGAGAAGGGGAATAAGATAAACAAGATGGGAGATACTGCCCGCTGATTTGTGACAGATATCACTTACCCAATACGACTGTGGAATGTGGATATTTGGCGGCCGTCCTCTCATGCGGAGGCCGCGGCTTGGTTTCCTTGTCATCGCTATCAACCGTCACTTTTTATATTTTATATTCTCACCCCGCCTCGCAGTGGAGGCAGAAGCAAAAGCTGTTATTAATCATATAAATTATAGAGCATTTTCAGCGATAAGGGCACAATACTGTCGTCCAACTTTGAGCCGGAGCGAATATTTTTACCAGGTTTGTACGTAGGTGGCGCAATCTTTACTTGACAGGCCTGGCTGCGCGGCAAAAATCGCCTGTTGGGGAGAGGCAAGTGAAGTCGATGAACTATGATAGCTGTGATCGTCAGACCTTGTTTGACCGATAAATAAGTATTGGGGCGCCATGGAGGGGGCTCTCATGCATACAGATGACAAAGCGGCTGTGCTGGCTGCACATAAGGCTTGGTTCCTTGCTTTGAACGCTATGTTGGAGGGTGATCCGGAACCTTTCGCCGAAGTCTATTCCCACGCCAATGATGTTTCCTACATGTCTGCCGAAGGCGGTTTACGCGTTGGCTGGGACGAAACCTGGAGGGACTGGCAGGCTCAGGCAGAGTTGACCCGAGGCGGTTACGTTGAGGGTGTAGAAAACCACGTCATCATCGAGGGGGACATGGCGGTTGTACAATCCCTGGAGAGAGGCGTCCTAACCGATCCCGAAGGTGTCGGTATTGAGCAGGAAATCAGGGAGACTTCTGTATTTCGGCGCGAGGATGGCGAGTGGAAGATGATCGTCCACCATGCCGATGTCTTGCCCGGCTGGATTCAAGTCGCCGGTACCGCCCGCCACGCCTGATTGGCAGGTCGGCCCCGCTAACCTCCCCGGAGGACCGAGTAGAATTTATAGCCCGTGCATGGCGGGTGTAGCCACGTGATAGTGCTGAGAATTTTCCAGAATCGATATTCTCTGCCGTCCTCGTTGCGAGGGCAGGTGGGCGCCGGGCCGGGCTTTGAATTGCGGCACGGTCTGGTTTTCCCGCCACTCACCTTGTTTATCCCAAACGTAACTGCCTACCCCGACAGTCCCCTCTCCCCCTTGGGGGAGAGGGTTAGGGAGAGGGGGAGCCGGTCAGCGCCCCCTCCACCGGCCCCTCCCCCGCAGTGGGAGAGGGGAGGGTAGCTACTCCCAAACCACGATTTCCACCGGAAACGCCTCGGTGCGGGTCATGGCATTGATCATGACGACGATCACTTCGCCGACACCGTCCACTTTCGGGTTCCAGACGAAGACGCCGACACTGCCGTACCACGCCGCGAGTGCGTCGGACTGCAGGTGCAGATTGGGGTTGTGACCGACGTTTCCAGGATTAATCGACATACCTTAACCCTATTTTTTTCGTAAACACTCATGCTTAGTGCATTTAATGCTCCGCTGGTGAGACGATGAAGCCGGAGGCGGTTGGCGCGACTCGGTGTGATTTTATAGTGGTCCGCTTGGGTTCAGTGAAAAAATGAATAGGCCAAACCAAACGTTAGCAATGAGGACGTTCAGTTGAATTGCCCCTCTTGCAAATGCTGGCATGTTGTCCGAGTAGTAAATGTACCAGACTACTACCAGTTCGGCGCACACCCAAAGGATAGACATGAAAAGAAAGGCTTTCCATTGGTCATACCCTGGCTCAAATACCACGATTAAAGAAAATGCTATAACTGGCAGCACACAAATGACTGAATAGAAAATAACCGTAATAACTTTGCGCCACCGCTTGGTTTCCGTGGAGAACAAGCCTTCTTTCATTTTATGGAGCGTAGTTTCCAACTGTGTCTTCATCTTCATGCCTCATGCCAGCAATCACGGGTCACCTGGATCATCACCGGTGGCCTGACTAATTTATCCGCGAGTTAGTTGACAGCGAGTTAGTTGACAGCCATGTTCAGTCGTCAATTGGTTCAGCCCGCAGTTGCTCACGTCGTTCAAGGCCATCCTTCATGGCTTTAAGCGCTTCAGGGATGTGCCCTTGCCAATCCGGGATCTTGCAGTTGTTTGCAAGCTCATGATCTTCACCGTCGTATAGCTTCTTAGGGAGTGACTGGCCATGCTCCGCTCACCAGCCACTCGCACATTGGCTATGAAATAGATTCCGTGTCTTCGTCGGATTAGAGCCAATGTTTTTCTTTTGCTACATATAGGCCGCTATCAGGGTGGGTTATGGTATCTGCCTTGCGAAGGAGTGAATATAAGTCGTCGATTCTATACATTGCACATAGAGACTGGATTCTTTCTGTTGTTTCTGTTGTTAGCTCTGACATCTCATAACACGCTGGATTAATAGAGTTTATCCTTTCAATGTCAGACAAACCACAGTTGGCTTCTGGGTCATAAGAGAGAGTGTACGGTTTTCGATTAATGCTAAAAATCTTCACTATATTTATACAATGAAAGCTGTCTTCACTGAATCTTGTACCCTTGCCATTTAGACTGGAATCGGGAGTGACAGTAATGTGTTTTGCATGTAATTTGACTTGGCCGTATTCCTTCCAAGCTCCAATTATATCATCTGGTGTGATTAATCCTGATGTTATTTTTTTGGGAATATGCGTTGTTCCATTATTGCCATATATAATCCTTCGCCACCAGTTTTCGTTGTATAATGGTTTATCAGCAAGTAAGAATTTATTGGTCACAAAGTGACAATCCACGGCACCTTGTTTTTTGGAGAATGACTTGAATTTTTTGATCACATCTTCATGCTGCTTAAAAGATAGAGTACTTATGCTCCGTCTAAATTTGAACTTGGTGTTCATTCTATTGGCTCGGCCAGAGCTGAAATTGGTTATCATTCTGCTAGGGATGCGCATACTTAATTCCTTTTTGGTGAGCGATCGAATAATTAAAATGGCCACTTGTTAAGTTAAATATAGCCACCAACTTGATTTGGTTGTACTGTTAAAATACCATTATTTCCTCCTTAAATTAAAAAGTGTACTCAACACTCTGCGCTCTAGCAAACCGAAACGCAGTGGGTACTTCAGGAGGGGAACTCTAGGAAGGGGAACTCTAGGAAGGGGAACTCTAGGACACCCAGCGAAACTCTAGGACACCCAGCGAAACTCTAGGACACCCAGCGAAACTCTAGGGACACCCAGCGAAACTCTAGAGGACACCCAGCAAGCAAAGAGCTTTTCGCGCCACTTCTATTGCATCATATCGTCATTTGCGCAAAATACTGGTTATACATCCAGGCTCATGAGCCAGCAGAAAATGACCGTGCCACGCAAAGCTCTTATCTGCCCAGACACCACACCCTACTACCACTGCGTCTCCCGCTGTGTGCGCCGTGCCTTCCTGTGTGGGCGGGATGAGCGTACAGGACAGAGCTTCGAGCATCGCCGCCAGTGGATTGAGGACCGGTTGCTGGCACTGGCCCAGGTGTTCGCCCTGGATGTCTGCGGATATGCGGTGATGAGCAACCACTACCATGTTGTGCTGCATATCGATCGACAGCGGGCAGCAGGCTGGGATTTGCGCGAGCTGACTGAGCGCTGGCACCAGCTGTGCAAGGGTTCTGTGCTCTCCCAACGCTTTGTTCGCGGTGAAGCCCTGAATTCGGCAGAATTGGCCCGGCTTGCGGAAGTTGCGGAGACCTGGCGCTCAAGGCTTGCGGATGTCAGCTGGTTTATGCGCATGATGAATGAGTCCATTGCTCGGGAGGCCAACCGGGAGGACCAGTGCACCGGCCGTTTCTGGGAAGGCCGTTTCAAGTCCCAGGCGTTGCTGGACGAGCGGGCGCTGGTGGCTTGTCTGGCCTATGTGGACCTGAACCCGATTCGTGCGCAAATGGCGGAGACTCCGGAGGAATCCGCGCATACCTCGGTCAAGCGGCGCATCGCAGCCGCCAAGCAAGGTGAGCAACCACAGTCACTCTTCCCTTTCGCCGGTAATCCGCGAGAGCCCATGCCCGAGGGCATACCCCTGCGGCTCGAGGACTACCTGGCGCTGGTAGACTGGACCGGACGCGCTCTTCGCGAGGACAAACATGGAGCCATTTCCGACCGCCTACCGCCCATCCTGGAGCGGTTGCAAATCGACCCGAGAAACTGGCTCTACCTGAGCCGGAACTTCGAAAGCCGCTTTAGGTCTCTGGTTGGCTCCGCCCAATCGATACGCTCCGCCTGCGAACAGCTCGGTAAACACTGGGCACAGGGAGTTCGCGAGTGTGAGCGATTTTTCTCTCCGTCGCCCACCTCCTGATTCTTTGCCTTCCTTTTAAAGAGTACCGGCGCAGCTCAACTGCGAGGGGTTCTTTGGCCTTAAAGCGGCTGACAGGGGCTCACATCTACCTCATTTTGCCAATAAGCAGCCGCTAACGTTCGAAAGATTTTTCAATCCTAAACATCATCGGTATACCTTCCGATTTTTCTATTTACGGCTGTCCTTTTTACTTTTTTACTTCTTATTACTTCTTATTGCTGAATACTACTTAAAGCACTTTCTACTCTTGGCCTCCTTGAGCATATGAATACCCTTATACCTAGCTCTGAGCTGACCAGCTCTAGGGTTTTTATTGGTAATAATGCGTTCAGTTCGTGCAAAATCCAATAGCACGACATCTTTCTCAATTCTAGATGGGTGTTTTCGACGTGCTGTTTGGAAACGGCGATTCCACACATTAACTTCGGTGCCGAATTTCTCAACAAACAATTTCTTGATGATGGGACTATAAATTTCTTGATCTTTAGGGCCAGTTTTATCTGCAATAAAAATATCAGTAACGAACTCATTCGCTGTGTAGCGCTTTTTCGATGCCATAGCCTCCCAGAACGGCGTAGATAGACAAAAGCCATAATCCACACATAAATCACCTAGTAATTCTTGGAGCTCATCATACATATGGAGTTTATTCATTGTGTAAATTTAACGTAAAAATCACGGGCTAGCGTCAGCGAATTTTGAACACCCTCTCAGAGAAGTCCCGTGGATTACCTGTTAGCTATTTTCATAAGTACTACAAAAATCGGTAAGCTCTTTTGCATAACCCGCTGTTTTACTGTCAGGGTGATCTAGATAATCCTTGTACACATCACAGCCCTCAAACGCTGCCGCACCTGTTTCTGGCTCAAATCTCCAAGTGTGAGCGCAAATGCTTATAAAACACAATAATTCCCGAATTAAAGGTGCACCTATGGTTTCAAACGAATATACATCTTCATTTTTAATTATGTGTATAACACAACGTACAACGCTCGCAGTACAAGAGTATACGGTTCCTTGATGGTAAGCGGAGCTATATAGAAAGCCATTTACCGCATCATCTCGATCATCCTCATCACCACTAACAAGATTAGCTAATTCTTTTGGTGCATCTATTGCCGGCCCGTAAGCATGCTCTAAATTTTGCCAGTCAATAGAATCAATTAGGCTTGTATCCACACCAGTCCTTCCCTTATCGCTAACTTTTATATAGTGATCACAAAGGCCAATATCTCTTGCCTCATATCTCAATTGGTACTTTTAGGCAAGAATGCTTCGAAAGCCTCATCCGGTCAAGCCTGAAGATAAAGTGGTACGTTTGTTCACTTTGGTGAAAACGTTTATCGAGGCTCATATCCCCCTTTTTTGCATAGCAGCTAACCTGTTGTTTCTACGAGACCTTCAGTCGATTTTAGCTTGCAGGCAGAGATATCGGCCTCGATGATCACTTTTCCAGGGAAGTGGGGAGGCGCGAGGAAGGAAAGGGGCGTATTTGCCCTGTGCCAGATGATCAAAAAGTGGCCGGAAATCTTCCGGCCACTTTTTGAGGTTGGTATCAGTAAGTTAAGCGCTGGCTGCCAGCATCTGGGGCTCGAGTTCTTTCTGCACTGCCTCGTCGGCTACCGAGGAACGAATCAGATAGTCAAAAGCCCCCAGCGCCGCCGTAGCCCCAGCACCCATGGAGATAACAATCTGCTTGTAAGGCACAGTGGTGGCATCACCGGCAGCGTAGACGCCGGGGAGGGAGGTGGCGCCGCGCTCGTCGATCAGGATCTCGCCTATGCGGTTGAGTTCCACTTCGCTTTCCTTGAGCCATTCGGTGTTGGGCACCAGGCCTATCTGGACGAATACGCCAGCCAGTTCCAGTTGTTTGCTTTCACCGGTTTCCCGGTCGGTGTAAGCGAGACCATTCACCTTGTTGCCGTCGCCGACTATTTCCGTCGTCTGGGCGTTGGTGATGATATCCAGGTTGTCCATTGATCTGGCCTTGCGCACCAGTACGTCGTCGGCGCGCAGGGTGTCGGCGAATTCCAGTACGGTGACGTGCTTGACGATGCCCGCCAGGTCGATGGCTGCTTCGATACCGGAGTTGCCGCCGCCGATCACCGCCACGTGTTTGCCTTTGAAGAAGGGGCCGTCGCAGTGGGGACAATAGGCTACGCCCTTGGTGCGGTACTTTTCTTCTCCGGGCACGCCCAGTTGTCTCCAGCGGGCGCCGGTGGCGAGGACTACGGAGCGGCTGGAGAGGGTGGCGCCGCTCTGCAGTTCCAGTTCCACCAGTTGTTTGCGCGTCAGGTTGGCGGCGCGCTGGTCGGTGATGATGTCCACGCCGTATTCCTTGACGTGCTGTTCCAGGCTGGCGGCGAGTTTGGGGCCTTCGGTGTAGGGCACGGAGATAAAGTTCTCGATACCTACGGTCTCCATCACCTGGCCGCCGAAGCGCTCGGCCACCAGGCCGGTGCGAATGCCTTTGCGCGCGGCGTAGATGGCCGCGGCGGCGCCGGCGGGGCCGCCGCCGACCACCAGCAGGTCGTAGGGTTCCTTTTCATTCAATTCGGCGACCTTGCGCTCGGCGGCGCCGGTGTCCAGTTTGCCGATGATTTCCTCCAGGGTCATGCGGCCCTGGGCGAAGTGTTCGCCGTTCAGGTAGACCGAGGGTACCGCCATTACCTGGCGCTGTTCCACTTCGTTCTGGAAGAGGGCGCCGTCGATCATTTCGTGGGTGATGTTCGGGTTCAAAGTCGCCATCAGGTTCAGGGCCTGGACCACGTCCGGGCAGTTCTGGCAGGACAGCGAGATGTAGGTTTCGAAATGGTATTCGCCCTGGAGATTGCGGATTTGTTCCAGCTGTTCCGGGTCGGCCTTGGAGGGGTGGCCGCCGGCCTGGAGCAGGGCGAGTACCAGGGAGGTGAATTCGTGGCCCAGGGGAATGCCGGCGAAGCTGACTCGCGGTTGTTCGCCCGCGGGGGCTACGGCCATGCTGGGTGTGCGCTTGCCGCTGCCGCTATTGAGGGCGATTTTGCTGGAGAGGCCGGTGATTTCTTCGGCCAGGGTTTGCAGCTCCGTGGATTTGGGGCTGCTGTTGCCGGACACACTGATTTCAATCGGATTGACGATATTTTGCAGGTAGGTGTCCAGTTGCTGTTTCAGGGTTGCATCCAACATCGGTGTGTCCTGTGGTTCTTTGGGGTTAAAAAGGGCCCGCTTGGGGGCGGGCCAAATGGGGATGGTGGTCCCAATTCACGGTTTCAGTTGGCGGGCCTTTCGGCTCGGTTGCCGAGCTGGAGCTCGGCGTTCCCAGGGGCGGCCCGCTTGCGGAGCTGGAGCTCCGCGGTCCCGGGGGTGGAGCGGGCCTTTGGCCCGGTTGCCGAGCTGGAGCTCGGCGTTCCCAGGGGCGGCCCGTTTGCGGAGCTGGAGCTCCGCGGTCCCGGGGGGCTTAGATTTTGCCGACCAGGTCGAGGGACGGGGCGAGGGTTGCTTCGCCTTCTTTCCATTTGGCCGGGCAGACTTCGCCGGGGTGGGCGGCGACGTATTGGGCGGCTTTGATCTTGCGCAGCAGTTCGCTGGCGTCGCGGCCGATACCGCCGGCGGTGATCTCGACGATCTGGATCTTGCCGTCGGGGTCGATCACGAAGGTGCCGCGGTCGGCGATGCCTTCTTCCTCGATCATCACCCCGAAGTTACGGCTGATGGTGCCGGTGGGGTCGCCGATCATCGGGTAATGGATCTTGCCGATGGTGTCGGAGGAGTCGTGCCACGCTTTGTGGGTGAAGTGGGTGTCGGTGGATACGGAGTAGATCTCCACGCCCATCTTCTTGAACTCGGCGTAGTTGTCCGCCAGGTCGCCCAACTCGGTGGGGCACACGAAGGTGAAGTCCGCCGGGTAGAAGAAGACCACGGACCACTTGCCTTTCAAGTCGGCGTCGCAGAGTTCGATAAACTCGCCGTTCAGGTAAGCTTTGGCCTGGAAGGGCTTGAGTTCGGTGTTGATGTAGTGAGACATGATTGCTCCTCGTTGACTGTCTTGGGTTCAGAAGTTGTCTTGGACGAGAGATATACTATGGGTTGATAGTCATTGATAAAAATAATCTATTTCAATAGGTCTAATAGTCCCGCCTGATCACTGACTGGTTATTCATAGCCAGGGGTCATGGATTGCTTTGCGCCAAACCTTTCCGGATACTCGGCTGCTATGGCCGGGGAGCCGGTTCCCGGGACAATAAAGAGAAGAGGGGAGAGGGATGCGGCTGATTCGGCTGTTGAAGAACGACCTGGCCCGGGAGACCGCCGACTGGGTGGCGGAGGGGATTGTCAGCCGCGAGCAGGCGGAGCGGATTTGCACCCGCTACGGCGCGGACTTCGAGCAGACGCAGGGGCGCTCCCTGGGCTACAGCGTACTGACGGGCCTGGGCTATCTGTTTATCGGTCTGGCGCTGATCACCCTGATCGGCGCCAACTGGGAGGAGATTCCCCGCGCCCTGCGCATGTGGGGGCTGATCGCGATTACGGTGGCCACCCAGGGATTGGCGTTGCGGCGCTATCTGTCGGGAGACGAAAGCGGTGCCACGGGGATCTTCCTGCTGGGCAATCTCTTCTTCGGTGCCTCTATTATCCTGATCGCGCAGATCTACCACCTGGGCGAGCATATGCCGGACGGGGTCTTCTGGTGGGCCCTGGGCTGCCTGCCCTTTGCGGTGCTGCTGCGCAATCCCTGGCTGGCGCTGCAGGCCGGTGTGCTGGCTTTGGTGTGGTTTTTCCTGGAAGTTTCCCTCGGTTTTTACCCGACGCTCTTCCCTCTATTTATTGCCGCGTTCCTGTGGGTGCTGTGGCGCGGGCGGGAGAGCATTCTGCTGTTGTTGCTGGTGGTGGCCGGTATCGGTTTCTGGACGGAGTATTCGCTGGCGGCCTGGTGGCGGGATTCGGGCCATTTCGAATTCCGCGCGGAAAACCTGGCGGTGGGCGTGGCCCTGTTTATCGCTCTCTACGCCCTCGGCCACTGGCTGGCCGCGCGCACCTCGGCGGTGGCTCGGGACTACGGCGCGGTGCTGTCGATCTGGAGCCTGCGTTTCGGGTTGGTGTTGATGCTGGTGTTGAGTTTTGCCGGCCCCTGGGAGGAACTGATCGAGGCGGAGTGGCGCTACTGGCTGCCGATGACGGCAGCGTCGGCCCTGCTCGCCGCCATCGCGCTGGTATTCGCCGCCGGGGGAGGGCGCTTGCGGGCCACCGCGGGGCTGCTGGCTTTCTATTTTCTCTCGCTGCTGATGGCGATTCTGCTGGGCAATGAGGAGCACGCGGTTTACTTTCAGCTGGTTTACAACGTCGCGCTGATCGGCATGGGTATCTGGCTGATTGTGCGGGGGATTCACAGCGGTATTTCCCATTACTTTTTTCTCGGCGTGACCGCGATACTGCTGACCGCGCTGATGCGCTATATCGACCTGATCGGCGACTATATCGGTGGTGCGGCGGTCTTTCTGCTGTTCGCGGTATTGCTGCTGGCGGCGGCCAGGTATTGGCGAAGGTTCCATTCGCGGGAGGGCGCGGTATGAAGAAGAAAATAGTGATCGGCCTGATCGCCGCCATTGCCTTTCAGTTTGTCATCCTCACCGGCATGTATGTGAGCGCGCAGATGCCGCTGTGGACGGGCACCGAAGTAAAACTGAAAACCGTGCCCGTGGACCCGCGTTCCCTGTTCCGCGGCAATTACGCCCGGTTGGAATATACAATTTCCCGGGTGGATGCGAGCCTGTTTCCTCCCGGCAAAAGGCTGCGCAACGGCGAGGTGGTCTATGTGTCCCTGGAGCCGGGAAAAAACGATCTGTACGAACTTTCCGGAGTGAGCCTGCAAAAGCCGCAATCCGGGCTGTTCCTGCGCGGCCGCGTGGCCGACCGCTGGTTCGAAGGACCGGGGGGATCGGTGCGGATCAAATACGGTATCGAGGCTTTGTTTGCCCCCAAGGAAAAGGCCCTGGCGTTGGAGAAGGAACTGGTCGATGGCGGGGTGGCGGTGGTGAAGGTGTCGGGTGGCGGAAAGGCGCGGTTGCAGGGTGTTGTCGCTCAGTGAGCGCTGGCGACCGCGGTGTAGATTTTCACCGCGGATTGGCTTCTCATCACGGCAGCGGAGCGAAACCAGAGCCAATGGGCGGTTGGCGCGAATGTTTTTTTGACATGCGGTCATGTCAATAATGCCGTGCTGACACGGTGCCCACCTGTTTACCGCGCTGGGGGATCGCTTTGAAGTCTGTGCCGATAGGGGAGGGGGCGAGGAGTGTCGCTTTGTTGTGCTGGAAGCAGACTGAGCCGGGGATAAATGCATATCGTCATACCGGCGCAGGCTCGTCTATTGCCTGTGTAGGAGCGGCCGCTGGCCGCGATCAATCCTCACTACGTAGCACCGCCCGATCGCGGCCAACGGCCGCTCCTACAAAATGGGCAAAGGCGTGCCCATCATTAATTTCCGGCAGACAAGGTCTCGGGACCGCGGAACTCCTTGGCAAACTTCGACTGCACATGGTCGAAAACCGGCCTAAATCGGTAGATTGATCGAGCACTGTCAAATGAGGGCAAAGATAACCAGCCCAAAAGTGGCCGCAGTAAATATAAAGGCAAGCGCAGCCAACAATCCATCTTGGGCGACCAGTGCCAGACCAAAAGCTGTCAGTGCCAGCCCTCCGGCGGTTGCCGAAAAGGGCACCACCTCCATAATCGGTAGCGCCAGGGCGATAACGACACAGATTGTCGCGATAACATAGGTGCCTGTGCGCTGTACCAATAATCTCAGGCGGGGGCGCAGCCAGCGGTCAATAACCCGTGCGGGAGGTCGTAGCCAATGCAATGCCTTGATCAGTTTGGTCTTGGATATGGATCGGTGGAGTAACCACTGTGGCATCCAGAAGTATTTGCGCCCCAGCAGCAGCTGAACGGCAACCAATAGCACCAAAATAGCCATGGTGGTGGGAACCCCCGGAATACCGCTGAGGGGCGAAAACAGAATAATACCTACCAGCAGCAGCAAAGGAGCGAAAGAACGCTGCCCGATTGCCCTGATCACCATATCCAGGGATACCCGCTTGCGGTGCCGGGCGGTCTTGGCGATATGGTCGAGCAACTGCTGCAGGCTGGTGAATTCATACGGCATGGCAGAATTTTCTACGCAGTAAAGGGTTGCGGCCGTTGCAGAATCTATCCCGGAAAAGTGACTAGCGGCCCCCGCGAGGGAGCCGTCCGCTACAGTTATTTGGAGTATGGAGGTTGGCGGGCAAAACGGGAAGGCCGGAGTCCAGCGGAATCAACGGGCCCTGGATTCCGGCCTTCGCCGGGATGGCGATATTCAGAGGTTCCCTAGGTCCTTACTTTGATACCGATTTTTTCCGGCGTGACCCGTACCTCCGCGCCGCACCAGGAGGATGCCTCCGCCTTCAGAGTGTAATCGCCGGTCTGGGAAATTGTCAGGGTGCGGGTGTGGTCGGCTTTCCGTTGCCGATTGAAACCGGCAGAATCTGCAGGGGACAGTATCCAACGTATATTGTCCGCCACTTCTTTCTCGGTGGGGGCGCTGGCAGCCGAGCAGCAACAAAAGCGGAACGAGAATGGTGAAAGGGCGGATCACAATGGTATTCCGTCAATCACAAAGACTCCGGTCCGAATGGCACTAAGTTAAGCCCCGAGGTAACTACTCACCCGTAGGGA
>NZ_JBOFOC010000202.1:0-13283 GCF_051659245.1 Microbulbifer sp. | reverse complement strand
TGCCCGCGAACAGAGGCTGATCGCGGGCATGGCCCGCTCCTACAGGGTGATTCCCTTAACCCAATGCAGGTTCCCTATGAGTGAGTAGTTACCAAAGGTTTATCTTAATTGATAGCACCGCCATGAAAAAAATATCTCGCCGTCAACTTTGTGTTTGTCTTCCTCCTGAATGGCCCCTGCGTCGCCGCGGAGGGGGAAGCGCTGGATATCGACACCTTTAAACAATAAAGAAAATAGAGGAGGCCTTTATAAAAATGATTAATCGAATATTCTCAAAGGTGGCGTATATTACCCTCGCGGTGGCGTTTGTCCTTGGGCTGTCGGGAAATCGGGTGTGGGCCGCAGATAGCGAATATGCGATCGGAGCCGACCTGTCCTTTCTCAAGTCCGCCGAGGAGCGCGGGGTCGAGTTCAAAGACGGCGGCGCCGTGAAGCCGGGCCTCGAGATCTTCCGCGACCACGGATTCAACTGGGTTCGCCTCCGGCTGTTCCACTCACCCGACCGGCTGCCCAATGACCTGGAATACACCATTGCGCTGGCCAAGGCAGCCAAGCAACAGGGCTACAAGTTCCTGCTCAACTACCACTACTCCGACACCTGGGCCGACCCGCAGAAGCAGTTCATTCCCGCCGCGTGGGAAGGGCAGTCGCACGGGGAACTGGTCGATTCGGTGCGCGCGTACACGCGGGAAACGATGGAAGCCTTCCGCGAAGCCGGTGCTTGGCCGGATATGGTGCAGCCGGGCAACGAGGTAATCGACGGCATGATGTGGCCCGACGGCCGGCTCTCCCAAGAGGGCGGCTGGGACCGCTTCGCGGATCTGGTCCGTGCCGCAATCGAGGGCGTCGAGGCCGCGGCGACGGACGGCGTCGAGCCGCCGCTGATCATGATCCACATCGACCGCGGCGGCGACATGGAGCGCACCAAGTGGTTCTTCGACAAGTTCCACACCTACGGCATCGACTACGATGTGATCGGCCAGAGCTACTACCCCTGGTGGCACGGCACCCTCGCCGAGCTCAAGGCCAACTTCGCGTTCATGGCGGAGGCGTACGACAAGGACATCGTCCTGGTCGAGGCCGCCTACCACTGGCGCGAGTCGGGCGAGTGGGAGGATGCCCCGCGCGCGGACGCATTGGAATACCCTCAAACGCCCGAAGGCCAGATGCGATACTGGCTCGACGTGGACGCCGCCGTCCGCGCTATCCCGGGCGGCCGCGGCAAGGGCGTCATGTGGTGGGAACCCGCCGTCGGCAACTTCCGCGGCATCGGCAGTCGCGGGATGTTCGACGAGGACGGCAACGCCCTGCCCGTGGTGGGCGCGATCCAGGCCCGACAGCGCGAGGCAGCGCCGCGGTAAGGCGACACACCCAGGCACCCGCTCTCCACAGTGTGAAAGCGTTTCTACTCAATTGTCGGGGAGCAGCATCCTCACCAGCCCCCGGGTAGAGCCGTCCCAATCCTCTGGTAACTCCCCCTGCGCCGCGTCGGAGATGCGGCTGCCGAGCTGTTTGCCCAGTTCCACCCCCCACTGGTCGAACGGATTGATATCCATCAGGAAGCCGTGCACGAACACCTTGTGCTCGTAGAGCGCCAGCAGGGCGCCCAGATTGTGCGGGTCGAGCTTTTGCACGACTAGGGTGTTGCTGGGACGGTTGCCCGGGACCACTTTGTGCGGCGCCAGGGCGTGGATTTCCCGGTGGGTGTGGCCCTCCTCTTCCAGTTCACGCCGGGCCTCGGCCAGGGTCTTACCGCGCAGCAGGGCCTGGCTCTGGCTGATGCAGCAGGCCAGCAGCCACTTGTGCTGCTCTTCCAGCCCGGAGGTGGGCTCCTTGACGGCGATGAAATCCGCCGGGATCAGATCGGTGCCCTGGTGCAGCAACTGGTGGAAGGAATGCTGGCCGTTGCTGCCCTCGGTGCCCCAGATCACGCTGCCGCTGGGGTAATCGAGCGGGTGGCCCTCGCGGTTCACGCCCTTGCCCAGGCTTTCCATGTCCAGTTGTTGCAGCCAGGCGGGGAAACGCGCCAGGCGCTGGGCGTAGGGCAGCACCACTTGGCTTCCGGCGTCCCAGCACTGGCGGTACCAGAAGTGGATCAGCGCCAGCAATACCGGCAGGTTTTCAGCCAGCGGCGCCTCGGCGAAATGCCGGTCCACGGTGTGGGCGCCGGCCAGCAGTGCTTCATAGGTCTCGAAGCCGCAGGCCAGGGCGATAGGCAGCCCGATCGCGGACCAGAGTGAATAGCGGCCGCCCACCCAGTCCCACATGGGAAAGATATTTTGCGGGGCTATGCCGAAGTCCTGGGCGGCGACGATATTGCTGCTCACCGCGACAAAGTGCTGTTCCAACTGGTCTTCCCCGCAGCCCGCGTCCAGTATCCAGCGGCGCGCGGAGAGCGCGTTCTGGCGGGTCTCCAGGGTGGAAAAGGATTTTGAGGCGACGATAAACAGGGTTTGCTTCGCGGGGAGCCGCGACAGGGTGTCGCTCAGGTCGGCGCCGTCGACGTTGGCCACGAAATGCACACTGATATCTTCCCGCTGCCAGGGGTACAGCGCCTCCACGGCCATGCGCGGGCCCAGGTCGGAGCCGCCGATGCCGATATTGACGATATGGCGGATGGGCTCCCCGGAGAAGCCCCGCCAACTGCCGCTGTGTATCTCCTCCGAGAACCGCTTCATCTGGGCGCGGCAGTCGGCTACCGCCCGCTCGTGTTCGTTTTGCGGTTCACCCTGAAAGCGCAAGGCGGTATGCAGAGCGGGACGGCGTTCGGTGTTGTTCACCTCGGCGCCCGCCAGCAGCTCGGCGATCGCCTGCGGCAGTCCGAGCTGGTCCGCGCAGTCCAGCAGCAGCTGCAGGGTATCGTCGCCCAGGTGGTTCTTGCTGTAGTCGAGATAGAGGCCCGCAGCTTCGAGGCTGAAGCGCTGGGCCCGGTCCGGATCGGTGGCGAACAGTTTGCGCAGGGACCATTTGTGTTGCTGGTGGTGAGACTGGAGTCGGGCGATGGCGGCGGAGCGGGATTCAGTTGTCATAGCGGTGCGGATTTATTGGCTCGTAAAAAGCCGCTTATGCTAGCCGCAAACGGGCCTGTCGGCCAGTCTTGGAAGGGTTCAAACAGGCTCTCAGAGGTTTTTCACCCTATGCTGCCAAAAGCCCCAAAATACGGTGGCGTAGAAAATGCAAATGCCGCTTCGAAAAGCGGCATTGCTAGGGCACCTCTGCACAATTCCATAGCTTCTCAGCGGGTCCTGAAGCGTGCAGATGCAAGGCGCAGCTCGCCGCTCTGAAAGCCTGAGAAGCCATGGACTTGTGCAGAGGTGCCCTAGGCTTGCCGGAAAGTAATCTTACTTGACCACTTTCATGCAGCGAACATTGTCGGAAGCCATCCAACAATCTGCGTCTGCAGGGCAGGCCATTGACAGCGGAATTTGTTCAGCGCCCGGAGGGCAGTAAGCCGGCGGGACTGGCGCTGCACAGCAACCTGCCAAAACCAGTGCACTGATAATTCCGATTAAGTACTTGGCTGGAGTGAAATTCATCCCCTAACTCCTTTCCGTTGATGTTAGCCATTAGCATAGACAATAAAACGTCACCTGTTTGGTCTGCTTTGTAAAAATATTTTCTACAAAGATACCGCCCAATGGAGTGTAATAGGCGCACGGTTAAAATAACCGCCAGGGGGAAAGTCTGGATAAATTTTGTGTCAGTTTGGCGTGGAAAAATACCTAAATTTAGAGGTTTATCCGCCAAATTTCCCTGTAGACTATTGCGGAATTTTCGGAATTTTTTTTGTAAAAAACTGTATAAAAATTTCTTTAAGCCCATGGTGGCTTCGTGCGTCAAAATATTTTTGTGTTGCCGGCGCGGCCCAAAAATATCCGGGCTAGTGGGTCGGCTGCGAGCCCCGAAGCAGTATTCCGAATGCGCGCGCCAGGGATTCCGGGCGCGCCGGGTTGCGCAGTGCCCCCAGCAATACCGGGCGCACCTCGGGCAGGAACAGCAGGTCGGTGAGCAGCAGGTTGAAAGTCTCCTGGTCCAGGTTTTCCGCCAGCGCGGCAAGCCAGGGCTCGGCGATTTCCGCCCGCTCCAGATCCCGCGGACAGCGGCTGCCGATGGCCGCCAGTACTTCTCTGTCGCGCCCTGCGGGACCCTGCAGGAGTTCGCGCAAAAACTGCCGGCGCAACCCGCCGGCGACGGAGTGGGAAACCCCGCGAACAGCGGCGGCCACCGGGGTGTAATCCGTGGTGCCGTCGGCCAGCTGCGAACGGGCGCGGTCGATGATCCCCGCCGCCAGCCGGTGGTCGATGGCCTCGCTCTCCAGGCACTGGCAGAGGTTGATAAACACCGGAGCCGCCAGCCTGGCCATTCTCCCCTGCAGCAGCACGCCGTGCTCGTTCCAGCGCGCCGCTAGGTCGGCGATGCCCTGCAGGCCCAACTGGTCCCAGGGCCGGGTGGCTGGATCGCGGCAGTACTCCAGCGCCGCGGCGTAGTACGCGCTGGGGGGCCGCTTCAGCAACAGGCCGGCCCGGGCATGGAAGCTGGCGCGGCGCTCCGGCGGCGGATCGAATACCAGCTCGCTCCGGTCCAGGGCGCTCTGCAGGCGCGCGGCGGGGTCCCCGCCGCTGTCGGTGCGCAGTTGTTGTGTGAGCTGGCGCAGAAAGCCGTCGCGCACCGGCAGTTGCAGCTTTCCCTGTTCGTCCAGGGGCCGGCGCAGAAACCAGACCGCGGGTTCTCCCCCTTCCTCCGGCGACAGCAGCAGCCCGGTCCAGGCGTGGCGCAGGTAGGGGTGCGGCCAGGGGGAGCGGCCGGATTCGAAGGCCTCGGCCAGGGTGCGGGTCAGCGGCTGTACCCGCCGCCCCAGATCGAACCAGCGCAACTTGAACCGCGCTGCGGCGATCAGCTCGCCGAGGGTGCCGCTATCCTCCATTGCTCTACTGCGGCTGGGCATGCGCCTGTGCCACCGCGGAAGTGTCCGCGCCGGCAGACAGCGGCATCTGTTTGAAGTGGAACCAGCCGTAGCCGATGGCCAGCAGCGGGCAGAGGAGGTTGAACAGCGCGAAGGGCGCGTAGGTAAAGGTGGCGATGCCCAGGGTGGCGCTCATATAGGCGCCACAGGTGTTCCAGGGAATCAGCACCGAGGTGATGGTGCCCGAGTCCTCCAGGGTGCGCGACAGGTTGAGGCCGTGCAGCCCCTTGTCGGCGAACGCCTCGCGGAACATGCGCCCGGGGATGATGATGGCCATGTACTGGTCGCCGGCGGCGGCGTTCATGCCGAAGCAGGTGAGCACGGTGGAGGTGATCAGGCCACCGACGGTTCTCACCCTCGACAGGGCCCAGTCGACGATGCGCTCCAGGAAGCCGGCCCGCTCCATGGCGCCGCCGAATGCCATGGCGGAGATGATCAGCCAGATGGTGTTGAGCATGCTGCTCATGCCGCCCTTGGACAGCAGCGCCGCCACATTCTCGTTGCTGGAGGTGGATTTGTAGCCGTCGAACAGGCTGATCCAGGCGCCCTTGAGCAGGTCCATGGCACCGCCTTCTCCCCCCGCCAGGCGGCGAGTGCTCTCCGGCTCGAAAATCACGGCGATAATACAGCCCACCAGCGCGCCGATAATCAGCGTGGGATAGGCGGGAATTCTGCGCCAGGCCATAAACAGCAGCAGCGCCAGTGGCAGCAGGCTCACGACGGAGATATTGAATTCGTCCTGCAGGGCGTTCAGCATCAACTGGATATCCGCGGCGGAGGCGCTGCCGGTGTCGGCGGCGAGGCCGATCACCGCAAAGGCCACCAGGGCCAGCGCGAATGCGGGCATGGTGGTCCACAGCATATGGCGGATATGCAGGAAGAGGTCGTTGGAGGTCACCGCCGCGGCCACATTGGTGGTGTCGGACAGCGGCGACATCTTGTCGCCGAAGTAGGCGCCGGAAATCACCGCGCCGGCGGTGATCGCCGGGGACAGGCCGAGCGCCCCGGCGATGCCCATCAGTGCCACGCCCAGGGTGCCGGCGGTGGTCCAGCTGGAACCGATGCTGAGGCCGACCACGGCGCAGATAATACAGCTGGCGGCGTAGAACCACTGCGGCGACAATATCTGCACGCCGTAGTAGATCATCGACGGTACGGTGCCGGCGAGAATCCAGCTGCCGATCAGCGAGCCCACCGCCAGCAGGATCAGGATGGCGCCGAACACCAGGCCGATGCCGTGCAGCATGCCGCTTTCCATATCCTTCCAACTGTGGCCGTTCTTCATGCCCATCAAGGCGGCCGCGCCGGCACACAGCAGCAGGGCGATCTGGTTGGGGCCGTAGGAGGAGTCCTCGCCGAAGAAGAACACCGACAGGGACAGCAGTGCGATAAGGATCAGCAGCGGGGTCAGCGCGTCCAACAGGGTTGGATTGCGGGGCTCGGCGGAACTGGGCTGGCTCAATGGCTACTCCTGGACTGCTGCGGGGCCGCGTCGGCCCGGTATCGTTATCGTTGTTTTTGCCGTCGTCGACGGGAATAAGCCGCCTATTTTCCCGGCTGTGGCCGGGGAAGTCCACTTTGGCGAGGCCAGTGGTTGGTGGCCAGTGGTGAATTGAATTTCGCTGGCCCGCTTCCATTCCGCCCATCGGCGACCACTGGCAGTTCTCTGGCGCTTCCGGTATGTTCTGCGCCCTGCCCGGCGTCCCGGCCGGGTAGAGTTTCTGTCCAAATAAACAAATTAAGAACGCCGCACTTTGCGGCCAACTGGTGTAGCGAGAGCATGAGAGCGAGTGAGTTGGATCCCGCCCGGTTCGAGGATATCCGTCCCTACCGGGACGACGAGGTGCGCCCGGTGCTGGACCGGCTGATCGCCGACCCGGAAATGTCCCGCGCGCTGGCGCACTTTCTGGTGCCGGGTGCGGCGCGTATGTTGGAGCGCCCGGTGGCCTGGCTGGTGCGCCAGTTCGTGCGTTTCGAACTGCGCAAGGCGCGGGATGTGCGCGGCGTGCAGGAAGTGGTCGAGAAGTATGTGGGCCGCATCGTCGAGCGTACCACCAGCGAATTCACGATCTCCGGCCTGGACAGCCTGCCGCGGGACCGCGCCTGCCTGTTTGTGAGCAACCACCGGGATATCGCCATGGACCCGGCGCTGTCCATCGTGGCCATGTTCCGCGAGGGCCACGAGACGTCGCGCATCGCTATCGGCGACAACCTGCTCACCAAGCAGTTCGCCACCGATCTCATGAAGCTGAACAAGAGCTTTGTAGTCAGGCGCCAGGCCGGCAGCCGCCGGGAGAAACTGGCCGCGGCCACCCAGCTGTCCAATTACATCTATCACTCCGTAGTGAACGACAACGAACACGTGTGGATCGCCCAGCGCTCCGGGCGCGCCAAGGACGGCATGGATCGTACCAATCCGGCACTGGTGGCGATGTTCGCGATGACCAAGGACAAAAAGACCCCTTTTGCCGAGTTCTGGCGCAAGCTGCACATAGTCCCGCTGTCCATCTCCTACGAATGGGACCCCTGCGATGCCAGCAAGGCCAAGGAGCTGTATATCACCGAGCACCAGGAAGAGTACCGCAAGGCCGAGCACGAGGACCTGGGAACCCTGGCCCGGGGGATCACCGGCCCCAAGGGCCACGTGCACGCCGCCTTCGGTACGCCGATCGAGGGAGACTTCAACGACGTGGCCTCCATCGCGGAAGAGATCGACCGGCAGATTATCGGCAACTATGTGCTGCACCCCACCAACCTGATCGCCTACCAGATGCTCTACGGCGAGGCGCCGGACCTGCCGGTCTCCTATCCAGCCCGGCCCTGGCACCCGGACGAGCACGAGACGACGCGGCAGAAATTCGAAAAGCGCATGGCGGACATCGACGAGCGCTGGCGCGAAAAGGCCATCCGCGCCTACGCCAACCCGGTGGTCTCGCGCCTCGCCTACGAGTGAAGCGGAATGCGGAACGGGTTCCGCGATGTGATTTCAGTTACCATTCCGCATGGATGAGGCCCATCCCTGTGCCTCACCCGCTTCGCGGGCAGCCGGTGGCTGTCCAAATTTGTTCCTGACAAATTTGTCATCATTCCGCATTCAGCGTTAGATTTCCCTTGCTAAACGACCAAAACAAAAAGGCCATCCAGGCCGCCTACAGCCAGTTTCTCTCCGGGCGCGAACTCAAGGCCCGTTACGGACAGAAACTGATGGTCGCTGCCATCGCCCGCACCCTCGGTGGCATTGCCCGGGCGGCCGGCGGCGAGCGCGATTGCGACAAGACCGACGGCGAGCATATCTGCGTGGTGGAGGCGGGCACCGGCACCGGCAAGACGGTGGCCTACCTGCTGGCCGCCATTCCGCTGGCCCAGGCGCAGGACAAGAAACTGGTGGTGTCCACCGCCACCGTGGCCCTGCAGGAGCAGATCATCCACAAGGACCTGCCGGAATTGATGCGCCACAGCGGTCTGCAGTTCGAGTTCGCGCTCGCCAAGGGGCGCGGCCGCTACCTGTGCCTGAGCAAGCTGGACCAGCTACTGTCGGAATTCAGTGCCGGCGGTGCGGGTGTCAGCCTCGCCCTCTACGAGGACGAAAAGCCCCAGGTGGGCGAGGACGGGGTCAAACTCTACCGCGCGATGGCCGACAAGCTGGCCACCGGCGGCTGGGACGGCGACCGCGACAACTGGCCGGACACCCTGGAGGCGGAGGACTGGAGCCGGGTCACCACCGACCACCGCCAGTGCAGCGGCCGCCGCTGCCCCCACGTCAGCAATTGCAGCTTCTTCCGCGCCCGCGAGAGCCTGGGCAAGACCCAGGTGATCGTCGCCAACCACGACCTGCTGCTGGCGGACCTGGCCCTGGGCGGCGGCGCCATACTGCCGCCGCCGGAGGAGACCATCTATGTCCTGGACGAGGCCCACCACCTGCCGGACAAAGCGCTCAACCACTTCTCCCATCACAGCCGCGTGGGCGCCACCACCGGCTGGCTGGATCAGGCGAACAAGAACCTCGGTCAACTGCTCGGCGAAATCGGCGACGGCGGCGAAATAGACCGCTGCGGCGAACAACTGCCGGCGGTGCTCAGCTCCGCCAAGCTGACCCTGGAGCAGCTGTGGCCGCTGATCGAGGACATTTGTGAATTCGAAGACCAGCGCGGCGGCACCTCATCTTCTCAGGGCCGCGGCGCTCGCCACCGCTTCGCCGGCGGCGTGGTACCGGAGGTGCTGATGGAGCTGGCGGAGAAGCTGCGCGAGGACTTCGACGAACTGGAGTCCCTGCTGGACAAGATGCTGCAGTCCGCCCAGCGCCTGCTGGAGGACCCCCACAGCCCGGTGCCGGCGGTGGACCTGGAGCGCTGGTACCCAATACTGGGCAGTTGGTATGGCCGTGCCGAGGCCAACCTGCAGCTCTGGGCCAACTATTCCCGAGCAGACGCCGAGGGCGCGCTGCCCCAGGCGCGCTGGGTCACTCTGGTGGACTGGGGCGGCTCCACCGATTTCGAGGTCTGCAGTTCGCCGATCCTCGCCGGCAAAACCCTGGAATACAGCCTCTGGCGCCGTTGTTTCGGCGCCGTGCTCACCTCCGCCACCCTCACCGCGCTGGGGCGCTTCGACCGCCTGAAAATGCGCGCCGGCACCCCGGATAACGCCAGCTACCAGGTGGTGCCCAGCCCCTTCGACTTCTCCCGGGCAGAGCTGCGGGTGCCCGCCGCCGCGGTGGACGCGGGCAGTGCGGACGCCCACACCAACGCGGTGATCGATGCGCTGCCGGAGCTGTTGCAGGACTCCGGCGGTGCCCTGGTGCTGTTCTCGTCCCGCCGGCAGATGGAAACCGTGTACGAGGCGCTGCCCGGTACCTGGCGCAACCGCATCCTGGTACAGGGGCAGCGCTCGCGCCAGCAACTGCTGGAGATTCACCGGGAGACGGTGGACGGCGGTGGCAGCAGCGTGCTCTTCGGCCTCGCCAGTTTTGCCGAGGGCCTGGACCTGCCCGGCGACTACTGCCGCCAGGTGGTGATCGCCAAGCTGCCCTTCGCGGTGCCGGACGATCCCATCGAGGCGGCGCTGGCGGAGTGGATCGAGGCCCGCGGCGGCAACCCGTTTATGCAGATCACCGTGCCCGACGCCGCGCTCAAGCTGGTGCAGGCCTGCGGGCGCTTGCTGCGCACCGAATCCGACAGCGGCACCGTGATTCTGCTGGACCGGCGTATCGTCACCCGACGCTACGGTCGGGCTATCCTGGACTCACTGCCGCCCTTTACCCGGCGGATCGAATAACCGGCCGGAAACTCCGGCCCCTTTCTCCCGCTTGCGGGGGAAAGGGGTTGGGAGAGAGGGCCGCCCGCACAATAATAGTTTCGCTATGCATTCGATTTATTCAGACGTCGCCGACCAATTGCTCCAACTGGAGGTGGAGCTGCGCCGCCTCGACCTGTGGCAGGCGGAAGCGCCCCCGGCGGAGGCCCTGGACAGCGGCGAACCCTTTTGCGTGGACACCCTCAGCCTGCCCCAATGGCTGCAGTTTGTTTTCCTGCCGCGCATGAGCCTGCTGGTCGAGCGGGAACAGCCGCTGCCGCGGCAGTGCGGTATCGCGCCCATCGCCGAGGAGTACTTCAAGGACAAAGCCACAGCCGCCCCCCTGGTAAAGCTGCTCGGCGACATAGACGCGCGCCTCCGGCTCGGCTGATTTCCCCGTCGGGGAACTGCGAGCTGTCGAGCAGTCGCTGTTCAGGTCCCGGGCGGATAGGTTACTATCCGACCTTTGCAAAAAGGGGGGCAGGGATTTCCCGATATCAAAAATTGCAGGGGCAAGCTTTGCACAGGGGTGGCCGAGAGGCCCTAAGGTAGTATTTTAGAATGCGGATTTTTCCCATTTTGTCGCTGTTGCTGGCCTCCCAGTTGCTGGTGGGCTGTGAGATGTTACAGCGCCTGACCCCCGGGAGACAGGCTCCGGCGGCCGAGCCGGCCACAGGCGAAGCCGCCGCCGATATCCCGGAGGCGCAGTGCCCACCCCCGGTGGAACTGGCGTGCGCCGAGCCGGAAGTCAAAGTGGTCGAGCGCATTATCGAACGCACCCGGGAAAGGCTGGTCGAAGTGCCGGTGGCAAGAGACAAGCTGGTGCTCGGGTCGGTGGAAACCGTGGCCATAGAGCCCGGTGGCCTGCGCCTGCGCTCGCTGGTTGATACCAGTGCTCCCACATCCTCCCTCAGCGCACAGAAACTGACGCCCTTCGAGCGGGACGGCAAGGACTGGATCCGTTTCGAACTGACGGACCCGGACGAGAAAAAGGCGGAGCCGGTAACTATCGAGTTGCCGGTCAAGCGTTTTGTGCGTGTGACGCGCCCGGGCTTCGACAGCCAGCGGCGGCCGGTGGTGGAGATGAGCCTCACCGTGGGCGAGGTCACCCATATGGTGGAGGTCAACCTGACCGACCGCGGTGCCTCCGACTACCCGCTGCTGGTGGGACGCAACTTCCTCAAGGACGCCGCGGTGGTGGACGTGAGCCGCCAGCACGTGCAGGGCCGACCCCGGGAGGGCTCGTACAAGTAGCCCCCGAAATACTCGCCCAGATAACAACATTCGGCGCCGCGCCTCTCTTAGCGCGCCAATAGAGATTATGGAGATTGGCGGATGTCGCCGCGCGCTCAGGTTTATATTCTCGCTGGGCTGCTTGCGCTTATGGGTGCGGGCCTGACGATTTACAAAAACATCGAATTGGGCTTCCCGCTGCTGCCGGGGGAGTACCGCACCGTCTGGACCATCGAGGCCAAGGTGCGCTTCACCGCCGATGGCGGTCCGGTCAAGGCCGCGCTGACCCTTCCGCGGGAACAGCGCAATATGGAAGTGTTGAACGAGAGCTTCAGTTCCTCCGGCTACGGCTTCAATATCGTCAGCGAGGACGACGAGTACCGTGCCGTCTGGTCGCGCCGCTCAGCCTCCGGCCCCCAGTCGCTCTTTTACCAGTTGGACGTGCACCAGACACCGGGGGCGGCGCTGGAACAGCCGCTGGATTTGAGTACCGAGGTACAGAAACCCTTTCTCGGCGCCCGCGAACAGGAGGCGGTGCGCCTCGCCATCTATTCCCTGGTGGACAGCGCGCGGGAGCGCTCCTCGGATACCGAAACCTTTACCACCCAACTGCTTATCGCCCTGGGCGACAACCGCAACCAGGATAGGAACCTGATCTTCGGCTACTACAAGGACCGCTCCCTGGTGGATACGGCACTGCTAATGCTGTCCGCCGCGGAAATACCCGCGCACCGTATCCGGGGTCTCTATTTGGAGGACGACCGCCGACGCCTGGATCCGGAGGATCTGTTGGAAGTTTACGACGGCGAACGCTGGGTGGTGTTCGAGCCCCACAGCGGCTCACCGGGCGTGCCGAAGAACTTCTTTATCTGGCAGCGCGGCGGCAAAAGCCTGCTGGACGTGGAGGGCGGGCGCAATTCCAGAGTGACCTTTTCGGTGATCTCCAACGACGTGCCCGCGCGGGACGTGGCCATGCTCAGCACCAGCCGGGAGAAGGAGGCGCTGGTGGACTTCTCCATCTATAGTTTGCCCATTGAACAG
Organism: Microbulbifer sp.; assembly: GCF_051659245.1. Lineage (NCBI taxonomy): Bacteria > Pseudomonadati > Pseudomonadota > Gammaproteobacteria > Cellvibrionales > Microbulbiferaceae > Microbulbifer > Microbulbifer sp. The sequence continues at coordinate 757 of NZ_JBOFOC010000202.1, read as the reverse complement.
CAGAGCATTTTCAAGTTGATCCTGCTGGTGCCGGTGGGTGCGCTGGTAGTGGTACTGCTGCGGGTCTTTGTGGGTATTCGCACTTCCGGCACTTTTATGCCGGTGCTGCTGGCCATCGCCTTTATCGAGACCCGGCTGCTCACCGGCCTGTCGATCTTTATCCTGATCCTGGTGCTGGGTCTCTGGGTGCGTTTCTACCTCAGCCGGCTCAACTTGCTGTTAGTCGCCAGGATCGCCGCGGTGGTGGTCACGGTGGTGATACTGATGGGGGCCATCAGTGTGGTCAGCTACAAGCTGGGCATCGAACAGGCGCTCACGGTGACCTTTTTCCCGATGATTATTCTGGCCTGGACCATCGAGCGCATGTCCATCGTGTGGGAGGAGGACGGCCCCTACGAAGTGGTGGTCCAGGCGGGCGGCACCCTGCTGGTGGCGGTGCTCGCCTGGTGGGTGATGACCAACCGCTACGTGGAGCACTGGACCTTCAACTTCCCGGAACTGTTGCTGGTGTTGTTGGGTCTGATACTGATCGTGGGCAACTACACCGGCTTCCGCCTCGGGGAGCTGATGCGGTTCCGCCAGTTGGTGCGGTAGTCCGGAAGATCCTAGTGTCCTGTGTGGTACTAAATAGTGATACCAGCGGGCCGCTAAGCGGCCAGATGCAAGGCGCACTTGCGCCGGCGTAGTCATTCTACGTCAAGCAAGTGCAACGCCGCAGATGGCTGCTTAGCGGCCCGCCCGAAGGGAGCCCCCCAGA
>NZ_JBOFOC010000201.1:0-4105 GCF_051659245.1 Microbulbifer sp. | reverse complement strand
CACCAAATTCTGATTGTTGCGTTTTAACCGGCTTTTTTACGAGCTTCCGGTCCGCACGCCTGCGTGCTCGTTACGCCCTGCGGGCGTGGTCTCCGCTTCGCTCCGGCTCAGCCACTCGAACACCTCACCAGAAGCAAATTGTTCCACCAAATCAGGCACATAGCCCCTTCAGCGAGCGCGCACTCTACACAAAGGAAGTCCGCTGTGCAAGCGTTACTACCCCTCCCAGGTGGTGAAGTAGTCGCTCACTGCCAGCTCCGGCGCCGCGCGAGGCGGTTTCTGGGGGGTGCCGAGGTAGATGAAGCCCTCGATCCTCTCGTTTTCCGCCAGGCCCAGGCCGTCGGCAACCAGAGGATTGGTAGCCAGGGGCCCGGTGCGCCAGTAAGCCCCCACCCCCTCGGCAAAGGCGGCGGTAAGCATGGCTTGTACGGCGGCGGCGGTGGACATCCTCTGTTCGATGGCCGGGACCTTGGGATTCTCCACCAGGCGGGTGACCGCCACCACGATCAGCGGTGCACGCAGGGGCATGGCGAGAAAGCGCTCTCTCTGGGCTTCCGCCAGGGGCGCGGACTCGGTTTGCTCGCCGGCTTTCAGGAACAACTCCCCAAGACGGTGGCGGGCCTCTCCCTCCACCAGAAGGAAGCGCCAGGGGCGCAGGCAACCGTGGTCCGCGGCGCGCAGCGCTGCGAGGAAAATATTCCTCCGCTGCCTGTCACCGGGGGCGGGCTCGGTGAGCAGTCCGGTGGATACTCGATTGTGCAGTGCGGCCAGGGCGTCCATAGCGCTCTCCAATAAAACAGCGGAGGGGAATTCTATCCTAATACTGGCCCGCTGTTCCTGTGGGCGCCACAGAGAGTCTTCGCAATCTGCCCTCTCGCGGAGTACACTTTAGTGCTACCAGGCGCGAGCATCCGGCCACTCAATAGGAAGAAGCCGACGGATCGGCGCCAGCTTTTCTGTTCACTGGATAAAGACAACCATTCATGCAGGACCAGCCTGAGGGAACTACCGGGCTCGCGGTCGATTCCCGCTACCCGCTCTATTTCCGTACTCTGATCTGCTTTGCCGCGGCGGGGACTCTGCTGAATGCGGTCAACTGGTCGGCCCCCTGGAACACCGACAAGCTACTGCCCCTGGCCATGGTCGCGCTGCTGCTGGTGTACACCGCCGTCGCCTATCAAATTGGCCGGCACTCCCACCCGGAAAATGCCGCCACTGTGCGCCGCTGGCTGTCTTTCAGCGATGCCGGGCTGATCGGCGCCGCCATCGCGATGGCGAATTTCAGCCTGCTCCCCAGCCTGCTGTTTGTCACCATGGTGCAGTTCAACGCGCTGACCGAGGGCGGAGGCCGCCGCTGGTTCGAGCACAACACCGGGCTGTTGCTCGGTGTGGGCGTCGGCTACCTGATATACCGCCCGGCACTGGTGGTGAATGCGGACCTGAACATCAGCGCCGCCAGCCTGATCGGGGTGTTCACTTACTTCTGCGCCTACGCCTTCTACACCCACAAGCAGATCGCCGATCTCCGGAGCACCAACCGCACCCTCACCGCGGACCAGCATGTAAGCAAGATGCGCACCTACAAGCTGTCCAAATACCTGCCCCAGCGCCTGTGGCGCGCGGTGACCACCGGCCAAGAGGGAGAGCTGGTCACCGAGCGCAAACTCCTCACAGTGTTTTTTTCGGATATCAAGGATTTCAGCCAGCTCACCGAGGAACTGGAGGCTGAAGTCTTTACCAACCTGCTCAACAGCTACCTCACCGAGATGTCGCGTATCGCCAGCCAGTACGGCGGCACTATCGATAAGTTTATCGGCGACGCGGTGATGGTGGTATTCGGCGACGACGCGAGCAAAGGCCCCAAGTCGGACGCCCTGCGCTGCGTGGCCATGGCCCTGGCCATGCGCAAGCGGGTCCGGGAGATGAAACAGGAGTGGTACAACAAGGGCATAGCCCGGCCTTTGCAGGTGCGTATGGGCATCAACACCGGCTATTGCACCGTGGGGATCTTCGGCACCGCCAGCCACCAGTCCTACACGGTGATGGGCACACACGTAAACCTGGCCGCCCGCCTGGAGGGCGCAGCGGAACCGGGGCAGATACTGATCAGCCACGAGACCTGGGCCCTGATCAAGCACTCGGTCATGTGCCGTGACAAGGGCCATGTCACCGTCAAGGGTTTCAGTACCCCGGTGAAGGTCTACCAAGTCACCGACCTGCGCAAGAACCTCGGCGGCCAACAGAGCTATATGGAAGACCATACGCCGGGTTTCTCCATGCACCTGGACCTGGACAAGATCCGCAATTACGACAAGGACAAGGTGCTGCAGTCGCTGGAGAAAGCGGCGGCGACGCTGAAGAGCAAGGTCATTATTTAGCGGGTCCTAAAGCGGTTTCACGGCCGCTGCGCTCCGACTTGCCCTCTGTGCCGTGATACCAGGAAAGTCTCACAGACCCTCCGTCTACTATCAAACGTAAGCGCGGCACTGGATTTTGCACCATGTTCCGTCCAGTAGCAGAGCGCCGCTCGATTCCTTCAGGATATGGCGGATCTTCCGGTTCCAGTCGTCCCGAACGAGAAACCATTCGTGATACCAGGGGTCGCAGACCACGGCATTTGGGCCCCAGCCCAGGGGTGTGCCGCCACCGATACTGAAAAACGCATTGTCCCGCGGCCTCGCGTGCAGGCCTATCACCACAAACATGTGATTGTGATCCGGCAAGCCCATCCACGCCATCCCGCGCTCGCCGCGACGGCGGAGATACTCGAAGGCGAGAGCCGACTGTTCGGTACAATTACCGCACTTGGAAAATGCCGCCACCTGGGCCCTGATATCCGCCTCGCCGAGGCCGGGCTGCAGGTTGTGTTGTAGAAACTGCTGGCGGGCAAACGCTCTGCCTCGGGTAATCCTATCGTTCGTATCGGCTCTTTCACCCTGCCTTCGATTGATTCCTTCTGCCCGATTGCCCGCTTTAATACACACGGTATTTTTAACATGATCAATTGCCCATTCGGCCCGTAACAGATGGGTGCTCACTTTTCTCTCCATGTCCTGTAGTTTCAAGATTTATTCAGTCAGCGCAGGGTGCGCCGTACGCACCAACCAGTCTTGGTGCGGGCTGGCAGTATCGGTGCGCACGGCGCACCCTACGAAGCGGATTTTTATAGCTACTGCGTGTGCGCCCGGTGACCGCCGCTGGGCGCACACACTGCCCGCCTTCAGGATTTATTCCAGTGTGACACTTACCTTTTCACTTACTGACGGGTAAATCTTGGCGGCGGATTTTTGTCCGGCAGAGTACTGCGCAACGGGTTGATATCCAGCCCTCCCCTGCGCGTATAGCGCGCACAGACGGTCAACTCCTTGAAACTGGCCAGCCGCTGCAGGTCGCAGAAGATCCGTTCCACACAGTGCTCGTGGAAGTCCTGGTGCTCGCGGAAGGAAATGATATAGGCCAGCAGCGCTTCCCGGTCCAGAGCGGTGCCTTTGTACTCCACGCAGACCGTTGCCCAGTCCGGCTGTCCGGTAACCGGGCAGTTGCTGCGCAGAAGGTGGCTATAGAGGGTTTCGCTCACCTGGCCGCGGCTCTCCTCCAGATTCAGCAGCGTCGCGTCGGGCTGATACTGCTGAATGGCGATATCCAGTTGGTCGAGACAAAAGCCCTGGGGTTTTTCCACCGCCAGCGCGGTGTCCTCCACCTGGTACAGCGCCACCGACACCTCCGCGCCGGAAACGGCACTCAGGTCCTTTGCCAGAATCCCCTGCACCACATTCCAGGAGTCGAACGGTGTCTGGTTGAACGAGTTCAGGTACAGTTTGAGCGACTTGGATTCCACCATCGCCGGGCTCTGCGCGGGGAAGGTAAAGCGTCCGACGGCCACTTGTGGCTTTCCTTTGGGGTCGAGCCAGGAGAGCTCGAAACCCCACCACTCGTCCACGCCGCAGAACGGCAGCTCGCCGTCGCCCAGCCCCAGGTGCGCGCGGGAGATCGAGCGATTGATGGGGCAGAGCAAATCCGGATTGTAGGTGGACTCGTAGCGGGTTTCCCGGCCGAGGGGAAGGTCTTTCCAGTCTTCACGGTTCATTGGCATTTCCGAATCAGT
>NZ_JBOFOC010000200.1:0-4221 GCF_051659245.1 Microbulbifer sp. | reverse complement strand
GAAGCGCAGTCCGATCGCGGCCATGGGCCGCTCCCGGCCGGACCGCTCCTACCAGGGGGATTTTTCCAGGGGGGCGATCCCGGGTCCCGGGTCCCGAAATCAGTGAAATACCGGCGCGGAAATAAAACTCCAGAAAAGCACCGTGCCCACCATCACCAGCACCGCCATCACCATGGAGACAGTGACGATCGCACTGGCGAACAGGAAGCCGCGCTCCTCGGAAACCTCCATCACGATGGGAATACCCAGGTACAGCAGGTACACCGCATAGGCCACCGCCAGGGTGGCGAGCAGGATATCCAGCCACAGCAGCGGGTAGAAGCCGGCCGCGCCGGCAATAAAGATGGGCGTTGCGGTAAAACCGGCGACCACCATGCCCTTCATGGGATAGGTCCTGGCGCCGTAGGTTTTCGCCATCCAGTGAATAAAATAACCGATGGCCACCACCGCCAGCACCATGGTGCAGTAGAACACCGCCACCAGGGACAGGGCGCTGTTGCTGGTGATGCGCACCGGCTCGCCGCCACCGATACTCCAGCCCACGCGGGTGGTGCCGAAATACCAGGCCAGCGCCGGCAGCAGCGCCAGCACGATCACATAGGGAATTTGCCGGCGGAGATTTTTCTCCGACAGGCTGCCGATTTGCTGCCACTGCCGACGAGGCTGTAGCAGCAGTCCGAACGTATGGTTCAACATCCCGTTTTCCTCACTACACTGCAAGAAACTCGGGAGAGTCCTCAATTGCTCAGTTTGATCTGGATACTGCTTATCAAAGTGAGGAATACCGCTTAGAGGCCATTCCCAAAGCTCCAGTCTTTCTTATTGTTGCACTTATCGTTGTAACACCTGGGTCGCACAAGTCAACGATCGAAATTAAATTGGCGGGAAAGTTTTGTTTGCGTTTCCTTTGGAAACATTGTGCAGGAAAAAATTGATACCGATTGCCCCGAGATCCGCCCCCCGTAGGAGCGGCCCATGGCCGCGATAGGGCTGCGCTTCGCAGCTCAGATCGATCGCGGCCATGGGCGGATGGCCGCCCCGCCGCTCCTACAGAGGAAATTGATCACCGATCATTGGTCATTGATATCGACCACTTCCACCGGCCGCATCCAGCCAAAACGGTCCTCCGCGCGCCCCTCCTGAATATCCAGCAGCGTCTCGCGCAGGCACGCTGCCACCGAGCCGGGGGCCGAGGAGAGGGGGGATTCCCCGCTGTCGTCCCCCAGAACGCTGATCGGGCTGACGATCGCCGCGGTGCCGCAGGCGAAGGCCTCGCTGCAGCTGCCGTCCCGCACCCGGGCGAGCAGTTCGTCGATATCGATGTCCCGTTCGTGCACCGTGTAGCCCAGTTCCCGGGCCAGGGTGATCAGCGAGTCCCGGGTGACCCCTTCGAGGATCGAGCCGTTCAGGGCCGGGGTGTGCAGCTCGCCGTCGATCACCGCGAAGAAGTTCATGCCGGAGAGCTCGTCCACGGTACGCCGGTTGCCGGGGTTCAACCACAGGGACTGGTCGTAGCCCCGCTCCTTGAGCCGCGCGATGGAGAGCAGCGAGGCGGCGTAGTTGCCGCCCACCTTGCTGTCGCCGGTGCCGCCCACCGCCGCGCGGGAGTCCTCCCGCTCCATCCACAGGCGCATGTTGCCGGCGTGATAGACCTCGGAGGGGCTGGCGATCACGTAAAACTCGTAGGAGGCACTGGCGGAAACCGACAGATCCGGCTGGGTACCCAGCAGAAAGGGGCGCAGGTAGAGGGACTCACCACTGCTCGCCGGCACCAGGTTGGCGCAGTAGGCGGTCACCGTGCGCACGCCGTCCATAAATAGAGTCTCCGGCACCGGCGGCATGCACAGCCGCTCGGCGGAATGGGCCATGCGCGCGGCATTGCGCTCCGGGCGGAACAGGCTGACCCCACCGTCCCGGGTGCGGTAGGCCTTCATGCCCTCGAAGCAGGACTGGGCGTAGTGCAGCACCTTGGCCGCGGGGTCCAGCGCCAGCGGTCCATAGGGGACCAGTTCGCCGGTACTCCAGCAGCCGTCCTGACAGCGGGCGCGGAACATGACCGGCGCCATCACGCTGCCGAAACCCAGCCGCTCGGGCACTTCAAAGCCACGCAGACAGCTGGCTACAGCGGGGTGTATATCAATACTCACTGATTCTCTCCTGCTAACTCACGAGCCGATTATGGCGCTTGCCGGGATCGAAGCCAAACCCTCCGCCCAACGGAAGGCGCATTCACGCACAACTCTGTAGATTATCCCCAAACGGAATAGGACAGACATTTCGCATTCGGCTGGATTGCCGGCAGCCGGCGAGCGGCGCCCCCCCGGAAAAAACTTTTTATGATGCCGATCCATTTTTTTTAACTGCGACACAAAATTACTGGCACCTGTTTCCTAATATCCGTGTATTGCCCACGCCTTCCCCATGCCGGGCTGCTACACCGAACAGGTGAACAGGATCTGATGCATCGGGCGCAACTGCCGCCACAATCGCAAGTGACAAGCGCCCCTTGGCTATACTCATTTTTACGCACCCCAGCAGATACGGGGCGCGCTTACAGGTCACGGCGCCGCCTGAATCCGCGGGCCGGCAACCTGCCACCGGAAAGAACAATCACTCCGGGCACAGTCAGGGATTGTGCAAGAACCACACTTCAGGGAGAGAAAATCCGCACGGCCACAGCGCCCGAGCGGAGTTCGTGCCCGGCTCTCCGTTCCCGACAGAGCGCGAGACGGGTGAAGTACAACATGGAACAGAAGTGGTTCAACCGTGACACAGACAGAAATCGGCAACAATTTTGCTATCGGCTTGATGTTTACGGCCACAGCTCTGCTGTGTGGTAACACCTACGCGGAAGAAGGCACAGCCACCGCCGTCGATTCCAAAGCTCCGCCTCCCGCCTATATCGAGGCCGCGTCGAAACCCCTGGAGACACCCAGGCGGCAGCTGCGCCCCTCGGAGGCGGTGGAGAACTACCGCGCCCGCATCGAAGAACTGGAGGCGGAACAGGGTGCCTACGGCGCGGGCATCGACGAGCAATTGTTGGGCCTGGCCACAGCGCTGCAGAAAGCCGGCGCCCACGAAGAGGCGATCGGCGAATTCCGCCGCGCCATGCTGATCAACCGGGTCAACGAGGGTCTCTACTCGCTGAACCAGGTGCCCATGATCGAGCGCATGATCAGCAGCCAGATCGCGCTGCAGCAATGGGAAGAAGCCAACGACAACCAGCAGTATCTCTTCTGGCTGCACGCGCGCAACTATGGGGAAAAGGACCCGCGCATGCTGCCGGTCATCAACAACCTGAGCCGCTGGCACCTGCAGTCCTACGTAGAGGAAAAAGGGGCTACCCTGTTCGAGCACCTGATCAGCGCCACCAACCTCTACACCCTGGCGGTGGATATCATCACCCAGAACTTCGGCGCCAACGACCTGCGCCTTGTGGAGGCCCTGCGCGGTCTCAAGGCCACCAACTACTACCTGGCGACTTACAAGGGTGAGCCGCAGGAGGCGATAGTGGTGAACACCAGCTTTGGCGGAGGCAACGGCATGGACCCGCAGAGATCCAAGCTGGACCACTACCGCATGAACAGTTTCAGCTCCGGCAAAAATGCCATTGCGCGCATCGTCGACGTTTACCAGAAAAATCCCCAGTCCCCCCCGGCGGCCTCCGCCAAGGCTAAGGTGGAACTGGGCGATTGGTATATGATGTTCAACAAGTGGCATTCGGCGAAGAAAACCTACGGTGAGGCCTACCAGGCGCTGTGGGACAACGGCGCCACCAACCGGGAGATCGAGGATATTTTCGGTCGCCCCGCGGCGCTGCCGGCACTGCCGATACTGGAAGAGGACCGCGAAGCGCTGGCGCAGTCCTACGTCACCGTCTCCTACGACGTGACCGCTTTCGGCAAGGCGCGCAATATCCGGATACTGGATGCCAGGCCGGAAAACAGCGTGAGCATCCGTTCGCGAGTGCGCAATGTACTCAAGCGTGCGAAATTCCGCCCGCGCTTCGCAGACGGTGAACCGGTGGACACCACAGGCATAGTGCAGCGCTTCGTATTCGATTGAAGCGGGAAAATGGCGTGGGAACGGACGGGAAGTTTCAACTCTGGATAACAGAAGCTGTCGAACATAAGGTGACAACACGGCTCCCCGTGTAGGAGCGGCGGGGCGGCCATCCGTCCATGGCCGCGATCGATCTGAGCTACGAAGCGCAGTCCGATC
>NZ_JBOFOC010000199.1:0-8232 GCF_051659245.1 Microbulbifer sp. | reverse complement strand
AAGGCTGCCCGCAGGGCGAGGGCCACGGATGGCCCGAGTGACAAAACGGCAGGACAGCCGTTTTGCACAGCCGAAGGCTGCCCGCAGGGCGAGGGCCACGGATGGCCCGAGTGACAAAACGGCAGGACAGCCGTTTTGCACAGCCGAAGGCTGCCCGCAGGGCGAGGGCCACGGATGGCCCGAGTGAAAAAAATTGCATCATCGCATGGATTTTTCGGCTTTTTACCGATATAAAGTCGCCGTTTTCCCCTGGCGCGGAAGATCGTAACTGCTAGACTTTCCGCACCGGGATTTGCTTTGCAAAAATGGAAAACTTTGCAAAACTTTTTCTCTATGCATTAACAATCGATAAAGAGTGGGACCTCATGAACAAGATAATACTGCGTCGTGCTATTTTGGCTGCAGCAATCAGTACCGCGTCAAGCGGCACCATGGCCGCCGGCTTCTTTCTGAACGAGACCAGCACCTCCGGCCTCGGCCGCGCCTTTGCCGCAGAGAACACCATCGGCGATAACGCCGCCATCCTGGCCCGCAATCCCGCCGGTTCCGCTCTGTTCGACACTATGACCATTTCCGGGGGCGTGACCTACGTCAATCCTGAGATCGATGCCGAGGGAGAGATCACCTATTTCGTCGACACACCGTTGGGCGTTGCGGAAGTCGGGCCCTTCCTCGCTGAGGATAATGACTACGCCAGCAGCGCCTTTGTACCGAACGCCTACCTGGCGGTGCCTATCGACGACTGCTGGTCCTTCGGCCTGGCCATGTATACCAACTACGGCCTGGAAACCGATTTTGACAGCGACTCGCTGGTTCTCAATATCGCCGACAAGACAGAACTGCTGACGGTCAATATCGCGCCGTCCGTCGCTTACAATTTCAATGACCAGTTCAGCATCGGCCTGGCGGTTAATTTCCTCTATGCCGACGCCGAACTGAAAACCAGGGTGCCCAACGGCTTCCCCATCGATGCCGCTTTCGGCACGTCGCTATCCGGCGCGGAAATCCTGAAACTCGAAGGCGACGACTGGGATGTGAGCTGGAGCATCGGCGCCCTGTGGAATATTACCGACCGCACCCGGGTGGGCCTGTCCTACCACGCGGAATTCGACCCCAAATTGGAAGGGGACGTCAGCTCCGATCTGATCCCCCCTCCTCCCCTGGCACCATTTAACGATGTCGACGGCAACCTGACCCTGGATCTGCCGGACTACTGGGAACTGGGCCTCTACCACAAGTTCAACCAGAACTGGGGCCTTGCCTTGGGCGCCACCTATACCGACTGGGACGACTTCCAGCGGCTGGAGGCCTTCCTGCCAGGTCAGGGAGCCGCGTTTAACCCCCTGCCTATCAAGGAGGAGAATTTCGAGAGCGGCTGGCGCTTCAGTATCGGGGGTGAATATTACCCCTGCGAGGAGGTCACCTGGCGCATCGGCTACGCCTACGACGAGGGCGCCGCAAGGGATGGTCTCAATCCGACAGATGCGACCGCCAACGCACTCGGGCTGCCGATCACTTGGCGCACCCTGTCCATTCCGGATACCGACCGCCACTGGGTGACTTTCGGCGGTACCTACGAGTTCGACCAGCACCTGAGCATCGACGGCGGCCTCGCCTATCTCTGGGGCGACGATGAGAGGATTCAGGAGTTCACCGAAGCGCCTGTACCCACTTATTACAACGGCAAGACCACCAATATCGCGGCCTGGCTCGCCGGTGTTTCCCTGAACTACCGCTTCTGACCACCCGGCCGACCCCTGCCAGTACAAGGGGCCGGACAGCAAAGTCCGGCCCGATGGCACTAAGTTAAGCGGAAGCCCCCTGTAGGAGCCTGCTTGCAGGCGAATAGAGGTCGCGGCAAGGCACCGGGAATGTTCGCCTGCAAGCAGGCTCCTACAGCGCAATCCTCAGGGGCAGGAGCAGTTCGGGGCTTAACTTAGTGCCATTCAAGTCCGGCCCTTTTCTCGCCGATAGTCTGTATATCCAGGCACATTAATGCCGGCACCGACAGCCGAAACTGCACCACAATGGCGCCCGGGCTCCGGGAACGGAGCTGCACGCCCGCACCAAAAAATCCCCCCCTCACCCACCCTTGCACTAAAAAGACCTCCCGGTTACAGGTCCAATTGCCCCGTGCAGCCCCCCGCCCGCCTCGGCATCTCACTGACTCAAGACGATTGAAATGGCAGGCTTCCGCCGCAGGCCCGCCCGCTCCACCGCCGCCCGAGCGAAAGAAAAAAACTCAATAAATACAGATACTTAACTGATAAAAACGGGCGGTTTCACCCAGTTCTCCCCAGCATTAGCCGGTTTCCGGCAAGCCTCGCCCCCAAGCCACCGGAGAAAAATTGGCACGCTCTATGCAACACAGCTATTGCGAGGCGCACCGGCGGGCCGGCACGAAAATCGATAGCCGGTCGTCGCGGAATTTAAACGGTGCTTACCGAAGAAAAAATTCAGACTCAACCGACCCGCTCGGTTGATTATGAGCAGAGGCGCTCATTGACTCGCTGCCCGATGGCAGCCGGTCGATGAGCGCTTTTTTATGCCCGCAATTTTCAACTGATCATCAACTGGGGGACTCTTGATATGAAGTGGACACAACTTTTCAGGCGAGCCGCAATAACCCTGGGGCTGGCAAGTACCCTCGGGCTGGCAGCGCCGGCGACATCCGCGGAACTCGGCTATCCGGAAAAAGAAGAGCTGACCTTTGGCTTTATCAAACTGACCGATATGGCACCCATTGCGGTCGCCTATGAGAAAGGCTTTTTTGAAGACGAGGGCCTCTACGTCACCATCGAGGCACAGGCCAACTGGAAGGTACTGCTCGACGGCGTGATCGACGGCCGCCTGGACGGCGCCCATATGCTTGCCGGACAACCTATCGCCGCCACCATGGGATTCGGCACCAAGGCCGAGATCATCACGCCCTTTTCCATGGACCTGAACGGCAACGCCATCACCGTTTCCAATGAAGTATGGAAACAGATGAAGCCGAACATCCCCAAAATGGACAACGGCCTGCCGGTACACCCGATCAAGGCGGATGCGCTGAAACCGGTAGTGGAAAAATACAAGGCGGCGGGCAAGCCGTTCAATATGGGCATGGTTTTTCCGGTATCCACCCACAACTACGAGCTGCGCTACTGGCTGGCCGCAGGCGGTATCCACCCGGGCTACTATGCGCCGCACAAAGGTGATATTTCCGGGCAGATAAACGCGGACGCCCTGCTCTCGGTAACGCCGCCACCACAGATGCCCGCCACCCTGGAAGCCGGCACTATCTACGGCTATTGCGTGGGCGAGCCCTGGAATCAGCAGGCGGTATTCAAGGGAATCGGCGTGCCGGTGGTAACCGACTACGAGATCTGGAAGGACAATCCGGAAAAAGTTTTCGGCATCACCAAAACCTTTGCGGAGAAATACCCAAACACCGCCATCCGCATCACTCGCGCGCTGATCCGCGCCGCCATGTGGCTGGACGAAAACAACAACGCCAACCGCCCGGAAGCGGTAAAAATTCTCTCCCAGTCCAATTATGTCGGTGCCGACTATGAAGTTATCGCCAACAGCATGACCGGTACTTTCGAGTACGAGAAGGGCGACAAGCGCGAAGTGCCGGATTTCAATGTTTTCTTCCGCTACCACGCCACCTACCCCTACTACTCCGACGCCATCTGGTACCTGACGCAAATGCGTCGCTGGGGTCAGATATCGGAAGACAAGAGTGACGACTGGTACAAGGAGATGGCGGCGAAGGTCTATCGCCCGGATATATACCAGGCCGCGGCGGAATCCCTGATCGAGGACAAGCTGGCCTCCGCGGATCAGTTCCCGGACTTCTCCAGCGAAGACGGATACCGCGAACCGCAGACCCACTTCATCGACGGCATCGTCTACAACGGCCACAAACCCAATGAATATATCGGGAAGTTTCCTATCGGTCTAAAAGCCGGAGAAAAGCTCTAGGCCGGAAATCAATCCCGCAGGGTGCGCCACGCGCACCCTGCGAACCCAATTTAAGCCGAAACACCATAAGTCGACGCAAGGCAGAGGACCATGACATCAAGCAGCCTATCCATCAGTAAACCGGCCGGCTGGAAGTTTTCACTGTTAGACAACAATCTGTTCAACAGCGCCATCCGATACGTGGCCATTCCCCTGACCGGTGTTCTGGTGTTTCTGCTGCTGTGGTCCGCGACCGCACAGAATATCGACACCTCCCTGGGAAAATTTCCCGGACCGGCCGCTGTATGGGAACAGTTTGGCGCGCTCTATCAGGAGCATGAGCGCTCGCGGGAAAAGGCAGCCGCCTTTTATGAACGCCAGAAAGTCCGTAACGCAGAGCGGCTCGCGGAAGATCCCAGCTATCAGCCGAAGATTCGCGACTACACCGGCAAAGAGACTTTCATCGACCAGATTTTTACCAGTCTGATCACGGTGATGAGCGGATTCCTGCTCGCCGTGGCCATTGCCATTCCTCTGGGAATTGCCACCGGCCTGAGCCGCACCCTGAGCAGCGCAATCAATCCGATTATCCAGGTATTCAAGCCGGTTTCGCCGCTGGCCTGGCTGCCGCTGGTGACCATGGTGGTCAGCGCCCTGTACACCTCAACGGACCCGCTGGTGGCCAAGTCGTTTCTCAACTCCATGATCACAGTCACCCTCTGCTGCCTCTGGCCGATGGTTATCAACACCTCCGTCGGGGTGGCCGGCATCGAAAGCGACCTGGTGAATGTCAGCAAGGTGCTGCGCCTTTCCCCGCTGAAACACGTGAAGAAAATTGTACTGCCCGCCTCAGTGCCGATGATTTTTACCGGTATGCGTCTCTCCCTGGGCGTGGCCTGGATGGTACTGATTGCCGCGGAGATGTTGGCTCAGAACCCAGGCCTGGGGAAATTCGTGTGGGATGAATTCCAGAACGGCAGCTCCGATTCCCTGGCCCGCATCATGGCCGCGGTGATCGTCATTGGAGTGATCGGCTTTCTGTTGGATCGCGCCATGCTGCAACTGCAGAAACTGGCTTCCTGGGATAAGGACAGCACTACACACTAGCTCCAATCAAACTCGATCCTATAAAACTCTGGAGAAGAATATGGGCGTATTACTGGATATCAGTCATGTGGATATGGAGTTCCCGACCCCCAAAGGGCCCTTTACGGCATTGCGCGACGTCGATCTGCAGGTCCAGAAAGGGGAATTCGTCTCGCTGATCGGTCACTCGGGATGTGGCAAGTCCACCGTGCTGAACGTGGTCGCGGGCCTGTACCGCGCCACTCGCGGCGGCGTGATCCTCAATGGCAAGGAGATCACCGAACCGGGGCCGGAACGCGCCGTGGTATTCCAGAACCACTCGCTACTGCCCTGGCTCAGCGCCTATGAAAATGTGGAGCTCGCGGTAAGGCAGGTATTTGGCAGATCTAAATCCGGGGCGGAAATACGCGAATGGATCGAGCACAACCTGCAGCTGGTGCATATGGAGCACGCGATGCACAAACGCCCGTCGGAAATTTCCGGCGGCATGAAGCAGCGGGTGGGTATTGCCCGGGCCCTGTCGATGCAGCCCAAGGTTTTACTGATGGATGAGCCTTTCGGCGCGCTGGATGCGCTCACCCGCGCGCATATGCAGGACTCGCTGATGGAGATCCAGGCGGAACTGAACAACACCGTAATCATGATCACCCACGATGTGGACGAGGCGGTTCTGCTTTCCGATCGCATTGTGATGATGACCAATGGCCCCGCGGCAACCATCGGGGAAATTCTCGACATTCACCTGGAGCGGCCGCGCAGCCGCCTGGATCTCGCCGACGATCCACACTACAACGGATACCGGGCCAGGGTGCTCAAGTTCCTGCATGAGCGTCACAGCAAACGCGACCCGTCATCGAAAAAACCCGCTGCTGATGAAAAAGCGAAATTCGAAACCAAATCTGTAGAGCACGCAGCCTGAGTGATTCAATAAAAATATTAAACAGGCATACACAAAATGGCTGAAAAAGCTTAATGACCAACCATCCTTTTTTGGGAACTAAACATGAAACGACTGACTCTTCCATCACAACAGCACATTCTGGCTCTGGTAATTACCATTGTCGGCGCCCCGGCGCTTGCCGACGATACCGTTGAAGCCGCAGAACCTTCCGCGGCATCATTCAGCGAAGCACTGGGACAGGGAGACGCCACTCTTGGCTTCCGCGCGCGAACCGAGCAGGTGGATGCCGACGGCGCCGACAAGGTGGACCTGACCAGCCTGAAGACCCGCCTCACCTACCAGTCCGCCATCTACCGGGGTTTCAGCACCCTGATCGAAATGGACGACGTGACCCATCTCACCGACGATGAAGGCGGCGTGGCGGACCCGGAGGGGACCGAGGTAAACCAGGTGTACCTCGCTTACTCGTTCGGCAACACCGCGATCAAATACGGCCGTCAGCGCATACTGCTCGACAACCAGCGGTTCGTCGGCGGAGTCGGCTTTCGCCAGAACGAGCAGACTTACGACGGCGTCAGCATCACCAATAAGAGCCTGGCCGACACCACACTGTTCCTCGCCCATATCGACAACGTCAACCGCATCTTCGGCGAAGACAGCCCGTTGGGCGACCACGAAAACGACACCTATCTGCTCAACGCGAAGTACAGCGGCCTCGCCGCCGGCACCCTTTCCGCCTACGCCTACCTGATCGACAACGAAAACGCCCCGGTTTTCTCCACCGACACCTACGGCCTGCGCTTTGCCGGCAAGAGCGGCGCGGCGGATTATGCCGTGGAATACGCTACCCAGTCCGCCGCCGCCGACAACCCCGCCAGCTACGACGCGAACTATATCCTCGCGGAGGGCGGCTACAAGCTGGGTCCGGTGACGCTGAAAGCGGGCTATGAGCTTCTCGGCGCGGACGGCGGCGACGGCCAGTTCATCACTCCGCTGGCAACCCTGCACAAGTTCCAGGGCTGGAACGACAAGTTCCTGGGCGGCGGTACCGGCAATATTCCCGGTGGCATCGAGGATATCTATGCATCCCTGGGAACCTCCTTGGGGGGAGTCAAGTTCTCTCTCAATTACCACCAGCTCAACTCGGACGACTCTGATGTCTCCGGTATGGACAAGCTCGGCAGCGAATACGGTTTTGTGGTGGGCGGAAAGGTCAGTGCAGTCGGCCTGAGCCTGAAATACAGCCGCTATACCGCCGACGATTTTAGCGTTGATACCGACAAACTCTGGCTTACCGCCCAGGCCCAGTTCTGATCGGGCGACTTGTAATCGTAGGGTGCGCCGCGCGCACCGGGCGCAGCCCAAAATTGCGGCGATACGAACCGGTGCGCACGGCGCACCCTACAAGACTTCTTTAAGTATCCAGATAGATTGTTCAAGGATAGGGACATGAAATTCTCCCTGGCAATATTTCTGTTTCTGCTATGTGCAGACACTGCCGCGTTCAGTATGGGCGATGCCATCAATATCGCCGGCCGCCAACGCATGCTCTCCCAGCGTATTACCCAGGCTTACATCCTCCGCGGTATACAGCCGGGCACCGAACGCCACCAGCAGATTTTCGAGCGATGTATGCGGGAGTTCGCGCACAACCTGGATCAGCTGGCCGACTTTGAAGAGGCGGCGCCAATACAGAGCGACCTGCAAGCGGTGCAGCGGGAGTGGAAGACCTTCGAGGCGATCGCTCACCAGCCTGTCAGCAAGCTCACCGCTACCGAACTGTTCCGGCGAAGCAATAGCCTGCTGCCCGCCGCCCACGCCTATGTCATGCGCCTGCAGGGTCTCGCCGACCACAGCAGCGCGGAACTGGTCAACGTCTCCGGCCGCCAGCGCATGCTCTCCCAGCGCATTGCGAAAAATTATGTCGCACACTTTTGGGAAGTGGCCGGCGATGAGGGAGGCAAGCGGCTCTACGAAGACCTGGCGGAGTTCCAGCTTATGCTGGAGTTTCTGCTACAGAGCCCGCTGAACACGCCGGAGATCACCCGCAACCTGCTCAAGACCCAGGGATACCTGAGCTATGCCAGCCGGGGTTTCGACGGGGAGATGCAGATATCCGGGGAGCGCCAGATCCATGTGATTACCGGCACTACAGATATGTTGCTGCGCAATATGGATGTGATTACCGGGCAGTATGCCGAGCTGCTGAATTCGGTGCAGCTGGCAACGCGCTAGCGCTAAATGATTGGAGGCAATTGTAGGAGCGGGCCATGCCCGCGATCGATCTTTCCAGTCAT
>NZ_JBOFOC010000198.1:0-3995 GCF_051659245.1 Microbulbifer sp. | reverse complement strand
GGACCGTATGAGGCAGGGACGCCGATTACGAGCGTACAGGGATGTATTCACAGCGTGTCCCGGAAAGAGGCACCCCTCCCGACCCCGCGCTGGATGTGCAGCACCATAGATCGCAAACAGGCTCTTAGAGTCTCTTTGGAATGCACAGAACCCGCCAGAATCGGGTGAGCCAGCAGAGTTTTCGGGTCTGCGTGGTGGCACCGTATTCACCCACACCACGGTACCGGCCGAGTTACTGACGGGTTTCACCTGGGTAACCGTTCAGGTCACTCCTCCTGCAAATCCAGGTTGTAGACAAGCAGAGTGGGATCACCCGGGTAGGCTTCGCACCGGAACCCCAGGATGTGGGCCACTTTGCGCACCTTGGCGTTTCCCGCCGATTCGATGGTGTACATGCGTTTGATACCCCGCTCGCGGGCGCTGTCGATCAGGAGGTTCATCAGCAGGGTGCCCAGGCCGCGGCGCTGCCACTCGTCGGTAACCACCGCAGCGCACTCGCAGGCGCTGCCGCCGGCGTCCACCGCGTAGCGGGCAACCCCGATCTGCTTCTGTTCCTCACCCTCTCCCGCCAGGGCAATATAGGCCTCACTCTGGGAGTGATCGACGTCGAGCAACATATCGATCAGTTTCTGGGGAGGGTTCTTGGTGCTGATACCGCCGAGAAAGCGCTGGTTCCTGGATTCCGGCGACAGGTTGCGGAAAAAGTCCAGCTCCAGCTCCAGGTCCTCCTTGCGGAGGGGACGGATTTTCACCGTCTGCCCACCCCGTAGCTTTTTCTCGGTCACCATTTCCGCAGACTCCGCCTTTCGGTTCCATACCGGAAGTTTAGGTGCGCTCGGGGCGGTCCTGAGTGAAATAGGCGCCCATCGGGCGATCGGGGCAACTGGCGGCCATCTGTTCCTGCAGGATTTCCGCCAGGCGAAGGGCTCCGGGCCCGGCGGCGTCGCGGTCGGCGAAGATCAGGTACATCTGCACATAGCGCTCTCCCCCGCCCCGCAGGGACAGCGGTTTGAGGATACCCGCTTCCAGCTCGCTGCGGATCTTGTCCTCCGGCAACCAGGCGAATCCGTAGCCGCGACAGGCCGCACCAATGGAGGTGGCCATGCTGGAGAGGGCCCAGCGCTGCTCCACTTCCACGGTGAGAGCTTTTTTGTCCCGCTGGGACCCGGAGTCGCGCACGATCAGATGGCGATGCTTGCGCAGGTCGCGCAGGGTCAGTTCCCGTTTCAACTGGTGCAGGGGGTGGTCCGGGTGCGCGACGGGAATGATCCGCGCCTGCCGCGGCAGGGGCTCGCCGCTGAAACCGGGGGGAATATAGGGTGAAATCGCCAGATCCACCCTGCCCTCCTGCAGGGATTCCGGCGCTCCGCCCAGCACAGTTTCATGTAGCTCGATACGCGTCTGCGGACTCTCGGCGCCGAACTGGTCCAGACAGTCGAGCAGCAGCCAGATGGGAAACAGCGTCTCCACGGCGATGGCGATTTCCGACTCCCAGCCGGCGGAGGCCTTGTGCGCCGCGCGCTCCAGGCTGGCGGCCTCGTCCAGCAACACTTTCGCCCGTCGGTAGAGCATCTCTCCCGCCGGGGTCAGAACCGCCCGCCGGCCCTCGATGGAAAACGCCTTGATGTCCAGTACCGACTCGAGCTTTTGCACCGCATAGCTGACGGAGGACTGACTCTTGTGCAGCTTCTCCGCAGCCTGGGCATAGCCGCCCGCATCCACCACAGCCACCAGGCAGCGCCACTGCTCCAGGCTGATATGCGGTGTTGCAGTGTGATTATCCTTGCCCATAGATCTACTCATCCGATAAATAAGTGCAAATTTTTATAATTTTTTATCGAATAAATCAATGATTCAATGCCGGCATCTCGAAAACAACCCCCCTTGGAGGTATCGAATGGCAACGTTACTCAAAATTCAGACCAGCCTGTTCCAGGGCGATGGGCAATCCTCCCAACTCGCCGAGCAGTTCGCTCGCAACTGGCAGGCGCGCAACCCGGATGGCCGCGTGGTCACCCGCGACCTGGCGGCGGAGCCGACGCCTCACCTGGACTCACAGCGCTTCCAGGCCTTTATCACCCCGCCCGAGGAGCGCACCGCGGAACAGCAGGAGATGGTGAAACTCTCCGATAGCCTGGTGGAGGAAATCACCGGGGCCGACGTGCTGGTACTGGGTGTTCCGATGTACAACTTCAGCATCCCCTCGACCCTGCGCGCCTACTTCGACCATATCGCCCGCGCGGGGATCACCTTCCGCTACACCCCGGAAGGCCCGGAGGGACTGCTGAAGAACAAGAAAGCCTACGTGTTTATCACCCGCGGCGGCTTCTACGGCGAAGACCACTCACAGACCGCGCTTTTGCGGCAATTCCTGGGTTTTATCGGCATCGACGATGTGGAATTCGTGCACGCCGAGGGCATGGCGATAGAAGACGCCAGGGAGGGAAACCTGACCGCGGCGCGGGACAGGATCGCACAGCTGGCCTGACCCGTGGCCTCTCCGTGATTCATCAGCTACAGTTCGCAACGTAATAAATCCGCCCGGCGTGCGACTGAACGATAAAACCGGAGAGACATACCATGCGCGAAGCAGTACAGGACTACTACGGCCGCCAGTTGCAGAGTTCCGACGACCTGAAAACCACCGCCTGTTGCGATGCCAGCGCGATGCCGGAATGGCTGAAGCCACTGCTCGCCAAGATTCACCCGGAGGTGCTCTCCCGCTACTACGGCTGCGGCCTGGTCTGCCCGCCGCTGCTCGAGGGCTGCCGGGTGCTGGACCTGGGCTGCGGCTCCGGCCGCGACGTCTACGCGCTCGCGCAACTGGTCGGTCCCGACGGCCTGGTGGTGGGGGTGGATATGACCCCGGAACAGCTGGCGGTGGCGGAACGCCACCGCGACCACCACGCGCGGGAGTTCGGCTTCGACAATGTGCGCTTCCTGCACGGCTATATCGAACAGCTGGAGCAACTGGGCCTGGAGCCCGGCAGCTTCGATGTGATCGTCTCCAACTGCGTGGTCAACCTGTCACCGGACAAGGACGCCGTACTCCGAGGCGTACACCGGCTGCTCAAGGAGGGCGGCGAATTCTATTTCTCCGACGTCTACGCCGATCGCCGGGTGCCCGAAGCAGTGCGGGATGACCCCGTGCTCTACGGCGAGTGCCTGGGCGGCGCCCTCTACTGGAACGACTTCCTGCGCCTGGCCCAGAGCAGCGGCTTTATCGACCCGCGCCTGGCGGAAGACCGGCCGCTGGAAATCACCGACCCGGAACTGGCCGCGCGCACCGGCAACCTGCGTTTTTTCTCCGCCACCTACCGCCTGTTCAAACTGGACGCCCTGGAGAGCGACTGCGAGGACTACGGCCAGGCGGTGATCTACCGCGGCACAGTGCCCAACTTCCCCCACCGGTTCCCGCTGGACAAACACCACCTGATGGAAACCGGACGGGTATTCCCGGTATGCGGCAACACTTGGCACATGCTGAGCGATACCCGCTTTGCCGATCACTTCGAATTTATCGGCGATTTCAGCCGGCACTACGGCCTGTTCGAAGGCTGTGGCGGCGGCCTGCCTTTCGATACCCCTGCAAATGATTCCGGGGAAGCGCCCTGCTGCTGACCGATGTAGGAGACTGGAGGCTTTCAAGGCTGGGCAGATCAATGAAGGGCAGTAGAGCGCGCTTGCAGATGCCCCGACCGATTGCCGATGGAGCCTATCAAGTTTTTAATGACTTCATAAAATTCCTCTTCCAGCGACTCCCAGCTTCCGGGAGTTTTCTGTCGAACCAGATGCATACCAGAACACACCATGTAGGAGCGGCCCATGGCCGCGATCGGCAGTGGTTCAATCCGCAGATCGATCGCGGCCATGGGCCGCTTCTCTAAAGCGGCCCCTGAAGTCAACCACTAATCTGGTTTTTGCACTGGACAGCTGTTACTGAGTTTCAGGCTTCTCTACGTGGTCGCCTTTGGCGCCGACAAGATGTAATCGGA
>NZ_JBOFOC010000197.1:0-9404 GCF_051659245.1 Microbulbifer sp. | reverse complement strand
GGGCGGATGGCCGCCCCGCCGCTCCTACAAGAGATCGAGTTAACAGGGGGGGGGAATCCGTGCACGACCACGTCCACCACCGCCGCGGCAGCGGCCACCTGCGCCCGCTGGTCTGGGGCCTTGTCATCACCTTCGCCTTCGCCATGGTCGAGGCGGTGGGCGGCTGGCTGTCCGGTTCCCTGGCGCTGCTCGGCGACGCGGGACATATGGCCACCGATTCCCTGGCACTGGCGCTGGGCGCGGTGGCCGCGCTGCTGGCGCAGAGGCCGGCAGACCGGGAATTGTCTTTCGGTTGGGGGCGCGCCGAGGTGCTGGCGGCGATCGTCAATGCGGTGTTTATGCTGCTGATTATCGCCGGTATCACCTATGCGGCGATAAACCGCCTGCGCGATCCGCAGCCGGTGCAGGGCGGTGTGGTGATGGTGATCGCGGCCATCGGTCTGCTGGTGAATGTGCTGGTGGCCTGGGCGCTGCACCGCGGCGAGCAGACGCTGAATATCCGCGGCGCACTGCTGCATGTGATGGGCGACCTGCTGGGCTCGGTGGCCGCGCTGGTCGCCGGTGCGGTGATCTATTTCACCGGCTGGACGCCGATAGACCCGCTGCTGTCACTGCTGATCTGTATTCTGATTCTGATTTCCAGCCTGCGCCTGTTGCGCGACGCGGTGGATGTGCTGATGGAGCGGGTACCGCGGGAGCTGAGCCTGCCGGTGGTGGGCGAGACCATGGCGGCGGTGGAGGGTGTGCGCTCGGTGCACGACCTGCATATCTGGCGTTTAGACAGCAGCACCATTTCGCTCTCCGCGCATATCGTGGTGGACGACCTGCAGGCCTGGCCCGGGGTGCTGGAGCGGCTGCGGGAGACTCTGATCAAGCGCTTCGCCATTGAACATATCACCCTGCAGCCGGAACCCATTCAATTGACGGTGATCGGTTAGTCTTCGTCGCTCTCCACAGTCTCTGGCTCCTGCGACCTCTCCACCGGCTCCCCGGCGGGTTTTTCCGGGGCCGGCTCGTCGGTGGTGGTTCCCGCACTTTCCGCAGCACTTTCTGCCGCACCTTCTACTGTGCCTTCGGTTTTCTCTTGCTCCGGTGGCGGGCTCTCCGCGGTCACTTCCTCCGGTGGGCTGATCTGCTCCTGGGGGGCCTGGATGCCGATATGGTAGGCGGCGAAGCCCGGTTGCACCACCTGGTTCATGGCCATGCCCAGTACCCGGCCGTTGTACTCGGAGCGGATTTCCTTGCGCACGTTGGTGATCGGGTTGGTGACGGTGCCGAGCAGGTCTCCCTTGCGCACGGACTCGCCGAGTTTCACTTCGCTGAAGATGATCCCGCCGGTGGTGGCGCGCTGCCAGGTGGAGTTGTAATAGACCGGCTCCGGGTCGCCCCAGAGGCGGAACTTGCTCACCATGGCCAGTTGGTTCAGCAGGGTGCGGATGCCCTTGACACTGTGGCTCACGGACACTTCGTCGAGCACCATGGGCGCGCCCGCTTCCAGGGTCACGGTGGGAATGCCGGCGTTCACCGCCGCGCGGCGCAGGGTGCCCTTGGCCCCGTCGCTGTGCAGCACCACGGTGGAGCCGAAGCCCTTGGTCAGTTTCACCACCTTGGGGTTGGTTAGGTCGCCGCGCAACTGCGGCAGGTTGGTGCGGTAGAAGGAACCGGTGTGCAGGTCCACCACCGCGTTGCAATGGACGATCACCTCGTGGAAAAACGAATGGGCAATACGGGAGGCGGAGGAACCGTTGGGGTCCCCGGGAAAGTGGCGATTGAGGTCGCGGCGGTCGGTGAGATAGCGGGAGCCGCGGTGGAAACCCTGCAGGTTGACGATGGGCACGCCGATCACCGCGCCGCTCAGGTTGGCCGGGTCCAGGTTGTACATCACCCGGCGCACCGTCTCGATGCCGTTGAGTTCGTCGCCGTGGATCGCCGCGGTAAGGCACAGGGACGGCCCCGGCCTGGCGCCGTTGACCACCAGTACCGGGGTGGCGCTGTAGACGCCCTCGAAGTGCTGGCTGGGCGACCAGGCCAAACGGGTCGAGGTGGCCGGCGGTACTTCGGAGCCGAGCAGGCGCAGGGGGGTGGCGACTTCCAGTGCGAGCGGTTTTTCTTCCTGAGTGGCGGGATCACCGACTGCCGCTTTCTCTTCGCCGCTCTCCTCTTTACCGTTCTCCCCCCGCGCGGGAGTTTGCGCTTCGTCGCTGCCGACAGCGGTTTCGGGGGCCTGCGTTTCGGGCTGCTCTGATTCCGGCCGCTCCGGTTCCGGCTGTTTTGACGCCGGCTGTCTTGTTTCCGGTTGCGGGAGGGGAATAACGACCTCTTCGTCGATGGGTCTGTCCAACTGGATATTTTCCGCCTGGGGCACGCCGCCTTCCGGGTCGTCCTCCTGCTCGGTCAGTGCGAATGTGGAGACGGAAATCAAAAGCAGGACTGAACACAGCAGAGGCCGACGCAAAGGCGGGCGCAGAAACATGCAATAACTCCGATCTTGTGGTGATTCATAGGCGACTTGGACGGGCAGTATAGCGAAAGCGTTCCCAGCGAATTGCGCGGCGGTCGGCGAAAACGCGGATCAGGTTGCCGGTATCGCCTTGTGGCTGGTGCGCCGGAGACGCAGGCCGAGGAGAATGGAAGCCACCCCGAGGCCGATACAGAGACCGGTCCAGTAGCCGTACACGCCCCAGAGATTCTCCCCCAGCCAATAGGCGCTGCTGAGTCCCACCAGCCAGTAGGAAAACATCTGCAGGACCATGGGCACGCGGGTGTCCCGGTAGCCGCGCAGCGCGCCCCAGGACATGGCCTGGGCCACGTCCACCAATTGGAAGGCGGCACATAGCAACAGCAGGTTGGTGGCCACGGCGATGATATCCGTGTTGGCGGTATAGGCGAGCACGAAGGGGTACCGCAGGGCGATCAGCAACACGCCGGTGGCGAGGGCGTACAGCAGCCCGCTGCCGACCCCGACCGCACTGGTAAAACGCGCGCGTTTGGGTCGGTTCTGGCCCAGCAACTGCGCGGTGCGGATGCTCAGCGCCTGGGCCAGCGCCAGGGCCACCAGGTAGAAGATGGAGCCGATACTCAGGCCTATCTGGTGGGCCGCCACTATGGTGGCGCCATAGGGGGCCAGCAGTACCGTCAGGCTGGCGAAAAAGGTCACTTCGCTGGCGGCGCCGATGCAGACGGGCAGGCCCACAGCCAGCAGGTGTCGCTGGGTGGGCCAGTGGGGCCTGGGGGGCAGCAACCTGAGTTTCAGCGAGTGATAGGCCGGATCGCTGCCGGCGTGCCAGAAGAGTGCGGCGGCGATGGACCAGCTCACCAGGCTGGTGGCCCAGCCGCAGCCGGCGCCGCCCATGGCCGGAACCGGCCCCGCGCCGAACACCATCAGGATATCCAGCGGGATATTCAGCACCGCGGCCGCGAGATAGATGCGCATCACCGGCCGCACCCGCCCCATTCCTTCGCAATAACCGCGCAGGGCCGTGCCCATGGCGAAGGGCAGGGTACCGGTGGCCAGTGCCAGCAGGTACTGCTGCATCACCCGGCGTACCGGTTCCTCGGTATCGATCCACTGACTCCACCAGGGCACCGCGAGCAATGCACCCACCACAACCAGTCCACCGATCAGGGCAATCCACAGCGCCTGTTGCAACTGCCGGGCGCAGCCGGGTTCGTCCCGCGCGCCGCGCAGGTGCGCCACCACCGGCGAGACAGCAGCCAGCAGGCCGATCAGGGTCACTGCGCAGACCGCCCAGATACTGGAGCCCAGGGCGAGGCCGGCGAGATCCACCTCGCCGGCGCGGCCGGCGACGATGGTGTCGGTCACACCCATGCTGACCACCGCCAGGTTGCTCACCACCAGCGGGCCACCGAGGGTGGTCAGGTGCGAGAGCTCGGTGGCGGCGGCGCGGCGGTAGAGTTTGGGCATGGTGTGTAACAGGTGGAGCGGCGCGCCGACTAAAGGAAAAATCAATTGCAATAAAGAGGGCGGGATTATGGATGGCGCACTGGGCGGGTTCAATCGGCTTTACGGGGTTTTTTTGCGCGGTGTGCGCTCGCTGGACTGGCTGGGTCCGCTGGCATTGCGCCTATATCTGGCTCCGATTTTTATCCTCTCGGGAATGAATAAAATCGGCAGTGTCGACGATGTGGCGGCCTGGTTTGGCAATCCCGACTGGGGCCTGGGCCTGCCGGCGCCGCTGCTGATGGCCTGGCTGGCGATACTGACCGAACTGGTCGGCGGTGTGGCACTGCTGCTGGGGCTGGGGGTGCGACTGGCAGCGGTGCCGTTGATGGTGGTGATGGCGGTGGCCGCGGTGACCGTCCACTGGCAATACGGCTGGTCCGCGCTGCCGGACCAGACCCTGGTCATGCCCTGGGAGTGGCGCCAGGACCTGATCGCCGAGGCGGCGGCGCGCAAGGGCCGGGCGGTGGAGCTGCTCAAGGAGCACGGCAACTACGGCTGGCTCACCGAGGCGGGGAGCTTCACGGTACTGAAAAACGGCATAGAGTTTGCCGCCACCTACTTCGCCATGCTGCTCGCGCTGTTGTTTAGCGGGGCGGGGCGCTTTGTCAGCCTGGACTACTGGATCTGGCGCCATTGCGCCAAATAGCGGCTCCCGCGTCGATAGAGTTAGGGCCCGAATGGTACTAAGTTAAGCGGAATCCCCTTGTAGGAGCCTGCTTGCAGGCGAATTGAGGTCGCGGCAAGGCACCGGGAATGTTCGCCTGCAAGCAGGCTCCTACAGCGCAATCCCCAGGGGCAGGAGCAGTTCGGGGCTTAACTGTGTGCCATTCAGTTCAGGCCCCGACCCATATAGGTGGTATACTCGTCGATTATTTAACCCACGCCGTCCATGGCGTTCGTCCTTCGGGCGCCATTGTCGGGTACAAATTCGCTCCCGGCGAATTTGTAAGCATTTGAGCGAGTATTTCACTTGATAGGAAAGTTGTTCCGCCGTTCCGCGTCCAAAGATGAACAGAGCCCTCAGCCGGTCGAGAGCCCTCAGCCGGTCGAGAGTTCTCAACCCCGCGAGGGCTCACAGAGCCCTCGGCCAAAGGGGGGAAAGAACCCCCAATCCGAGCCGGCCAGCCCCGATAGAGGCAGCTCCCGCCGCGGTAGGGGCGGGCAGCGCGGCGGCAGGGGCCAGAAAGCCAAGGCTCCCTGGTCCCTGGACCAGTTTCAGGTGCCGGAACAGGAAGGCAAGGTGCGCTTCCACGACCTGGACCTGCCTCTGGAACTGATGCACGCCATTTACGACCAGGGTTTCCAGTACTGCTCACCAATCCAGGGCCGCTCGCTGCCCCACACCCTCAACGGCCACGACCTGGTGGGCAAGGCCCAGACAGGCACCGGCAAGACCGCCGCCTTCCTGATCACCATTATCGACGACCTGCTCAAGAACCCGTTTGAGGGCGAGCGCTACGCCGGCGAGGCGCGCTCGCTGATCATCGCCCCCACCCGCGAGCTGGTGATGCAGATCGCCGACGACGCCAAGGCCCTGTGCAAATACACGGACCTGGAGATCCACACCCTGGTGGGCGGCATGGACTACCAGAAGCAGCAGCGCAACCTGAATGAGCGCCTGGTGGACATACTGGTCGCCACTCCCGGCCGACTGCTGGACTTCGCCAGCAACCGCGACTGTTACCTGGACCAGGTGGAAGTACTGGTGATCGACGAAGCCGATCGCATGCTGGATATGGGCTTTATCCCCCAGGTGCGCCGCATCGTGCGCCAGACTCCGCGCAAGACCCACCGCCAGACCATGTTCTTCTCCGCCACCTTCACCCCGGAAGTGGACTCCCTGGTGGAGCAGTGGACCCAGGACCCGGTGATCGTGGAGATCGAGCCGGAGCGGGTGGCCACCGACAGCGTGGACCAGCGGGTCTATCTGGCGTCCAGCGACGAGAAGTACACCCTGCTGTACAACATCCTGCAGAGCGAGGAGGTAGACAGCCTGATCGTCTTCGCCAACCGCCGCGACCAGTGCCGCCGCCTGCACGAAAACCTGGAGGCGCACGGCTTCAGCGCCGGTATTCTGTCCGGCGATATTCCCCAGAACAAACGCGTGCGTACCCTGGAAGATTTCAAGGCGGGCGTGACCAAGGTGCTGGTGGCCACCGACGTGGCCGGCCGCGGCATCCATATCGCGGGCATCAGCCACGTGGTGAATTTCACCCTGCCAGAGGAGCCGGAGGATTACGTCCACCGCATCGGCCGCACCGGCCGCGCCGGCAAGACCGGCACCTCCATCAGCTTCGCCTGTGAGGACGACGCCATGCGCCTGGAGCCGATCCAGCAATTGCTGGGGCAAAAGCTCAAGTGCGAACAGCCGCCCGAGGAGCTGCTGGTGGAGCCGCCCAAGGTAAAAGTCAAACGCAGTAGCGGGCCCGGTGGTGACAGTCGCGGTGGGCGCCGCGGTGGAGGTGGTGCTGGTGGTGGCCGCCGTCCGCGCCGCTGATTTAACTTTCCGCGCACTTTAATGGCCTAACGCTTCGATTGCCTCCAGCCGCTTGCGGGTCTGCGGGTGGCTGGAGAAATAGTGGCCCAGATAACCCTTTTCCTCTTTCCGCTTCAGTATCTGTTGGAACAACTCGCCCGCGCCCTCGGTATTGCCGTAGGCGCAGGTCATCAGGGCCAGGGCTTCCCGGTCCGCCGCGCTTTCACGTGCCTGAGAATACTGCGCCATCTGTAGGTTCAGCGCCGGATTCAGCAGGGCACCCAGGTCCGCGTTGCCGCCGGTGACCAGTGCGGCGCCGGTTACCAGCACTATCCCCCTGCCCAGGCCGCGCAAATGATCCCGGTGTCGGAAGTGGGCCAGTTCATGGGCCAGCACAAAGGCCAGCCCGCTCTCGCTGTGGACTGCTTCCAGCAGGCCGGAGGTGATCCCCAGGGCGCCGCCCGGAAAGGCCATGGCGTTCAGCTCCGGCGAGGCGATCAGGTGCGACGAGATGGGGTAGGGCAGGCCTGCGCAGGGGAGTAGTTGTTCCAGTACCGATTCCGTCAGTGCCAGTTGCTCCCCGGCCTCTTTCTCGCTGGCAAAGATTTTTCCCAGCGCCTCCAGGTTCATGGCGTCGTAGATGGCCAACTCCGTTTCGGCGGACAGGTGATCGACCGCGGTATCCACCAGCAGCCCCAGCGCCAGGTAGATGACTGCCAGTATTACCGCAAGACCGGCCAGCAACTGGCCGAAGTCCCGCAGCGGGTGGCGGCGCGGGACGTTGACGTTGTGTTCCGGCAGTCGGGGGCGATATTGCATTTCCGGGGTTTATTTTGGTTCGGTATAGATTGCCGTGCCGGTGGCCAGTACTTCAACAGTGCCCGTCTGCCGGCCCTGACCCTGGAATATCGAGGAGGTATCCACCCTCAGGTTAATGATCTGGGTGGCGCCGGGGCAGGATTCCTTGAGGCGCAGAGTGGCTTCGCGCCGCGCGCGATCCAGCAGGGTTTCATAGCTGCCGACGGTGCCGCCGAAGAGGGCGCGCAGGCCCGCGGCGATACGCTTGAAATAGTCCACGGAAATACAGCAGTTGCCCCTGACCAGTTCCGCGCGGGTAATGTGGCCCACTTCTCCAATCGGGTTGCGGCTGCTGGTGGTGGCCAGTTGGAGCAACGCCCGCTCGCGCTCTTCGATGCTGCGGAAGTGGCGCTTTTCCAGAAACTGCCCCACGCCATAGCCGGTGACCAGCAGGGCGAGAAAAATCCATAGCTCAATCACGGTGCTTTACTCCACGGTGACGGCGGTGCCATAGATATAGATTTCCGAGGCGCCGGCGGATACCGCCGAGGTGGAAAAGCGCACGTTCACCACCGCGTTGGCGCCCACCTGCCTGGCCTGTTGTTCCATACGTTCCAAGGCCTGGTCCCGGGCCTCAGTAAGCAACTCCGTGTAGCCCCTGAGCTCGCCGCCCACGATGTTTTTCAGTCCCGCCATCAGGTCGCGGCCCACATGTTTGGCGCGGACGGTGCTGCCGGATACGACGCCGTGAACGGCAGTGATGGTCTTGCCGGGAAATGTTTCGGTATTGGTAATCAGCATACTGCTTCCTTCTTATTGGTCTTGTGTTTCAATAACTTGGCCTGTGCCCGGATCCCCCTGCTGCCGCAGCCGCTTTATCCACAGCGCAGTACCGCCGGCCACCGCCGCCGGCATCACGAAAATATTCAGCACCGGCACCATCTTCGCCAGCATCACCGCGCCGCCGAAGCTCAGGGTGGTGAGCTTTTTGCGCAGCAGTATGTTTTTCAGTTCGTCGAAGGGGCGCTGGTGGTTGTCCAGCGGGTAGTCGACATATTGAATCGCCATGCACCAGGCGCCCCAGAGCGCGCCCATCACCGCGGGGATAAACACCGTCCAGCTGGTAAACAGGGCTACCACCAGGATCACCAGGCCCCAGCCGATAAAGTATCTCAGTTTGCGCAGTTCGCGCCCCAGGGTGCGCCATATCATGCGACCCAGGGGCTCCGCGGGCGGTGGGCGGCCGGTGAGAAGCTCCTCGACCTTCTCCGCCAGGAAGCCGTTAAACGGCGCGGCGATAATATTGGTGATAATGGCGAAGACGTAGCCGTAGACAAAAAAGAACAGCAACAGCACTGCGAGGGCGATGAGCCAGGCCAGCCACTGGAACACATTGGCGGCCCAGGCGGCGCCCTTGGCCATGGTGGCCTCCCACCAGGACATATTCTGGGTGTCCACCGGCGTGTGTGAGAGCAGGCTGCCGAGGTAGTCCGCGAGGCCACCCAGTTGCGAGAGCATCACCGCGGTCAGCGCGATAAACAGCACCAGGTTGATTAGCAGCGGCACTATGATAAACGGGCGCAGTTCGCGCCGGGTCAGCAGTTTTGCGCCGTAGATCAGTGCGTCCACGCCGTGCACCGGGTTGGAGGTCATGGCGCCCGCTCCTTAAGGCTGGGCCCCGGCGGCCCGCAGGATGGCCGCGTAGTCGCTGCTCTGGCGGTGTTCCTCGATACGCGCCAGCAGGGTCTTGCCGTCCGGCCCCTGGCTGTTGAGGTCCAGGTTCTGTTCCCGGAACAGGCGCACGAAGGTCTCGAAATTTTCCGCTTTCATACTGCGGTAGGCGCGCTCCAGCAGGTAGTAGTCGCGGGTCACGCCCTCGGGTGGTTCGCCGACCAGGAAGCCGGCAATGCGTTCGTCGTCGAAGACTTCGCCGAGGACTTTTTGTTTGTCTTTTTTCAGGCTCACAATTTTTTCCTTAATTCATTCTTCCCTGTAGGAGCGGCTGCTGGCCGCGATCGGCATCTCCGTATGGCGTTGAGATCGATCGCGGCCAGCGGCCGCTCCTACAAAGGTTCAAGGTAACTACTCACTCATAGGGCACCTGCATTGGCTTAAGCGAGCCACCCTGTAGGAGCGGGCCATGCCCGCGAACAGAGCCCGATCGCG
>NZ_JBOFOC010000196.1:0-11420 GCF_051659245.1 Microbulbifer sp. | reverse complement strand
AGGCGCGGCGCGTCGAGCACGACCTGATCGCGGGAATAGCGATTCGCTTCGGCGATGGCATCGCTGAGGGGGGTGTCGGCGAAATCGAGCTTGCGCTCGTGCCAGGCCGTGGCGCGCGGCAGATCTGCGTTCCGCCGCTCCACCGAGACCACTCCGGCAGAATATGAAAGCTGCTCGCCCGCTGAAAGGAGTATGCGGTCCTTCGCCGCTGGCGGTTCGGCACTCGATTGCGTTGTCGCCGCTACCGCGACCTTGCCTTCGATCAAGGTGACGGTCACCGAATTGTCGCTCTCATAAACGTCGAATACCGTTCCAAGGGCCCGCACCTCACCGCCGCTGGCGATGACCGTGAACGGTCGGGCAGGATCCTTGACGACCTTGAAATTCACTTGCCCCCGCACCAGCTCGATGCTGCGGCGATCTGCCGTGTAATGGATGCGGATTGCCGAATCGGTGTTGAGCAGGACCACTGAACCGTCAGGCAGCGGCAGGGTTCGCTGCTCGCCGACATCGGTAGCGTAGTGGTTGGCCTCCCGGTGCTGCCAAGAGAACACGCCTCCGACGACAACAGCCAAGAGGAGGATGGCAGCGCTCGCCAGCCGTGCGCCAATGCGTGGGCGGGCGATTTTGCGCCGGCGCGCGGCGATCTCGCCCCGAATTCGCCTGACCTCGGGCGACGCCTCGATGCATTTCAGGTCGCCCCAGAGCGCATCGATCGCTTCGAACTCGCGCCGCCTTGCAGGGTCGCCCGCGAGCCAGGTGCGAAAACGGGCCATATCCATTTCCGAGGTATCCGTGGCCCGCAGCCGCGCGTACCAGTCCGCAGCCTCGGTCGCCACCGATGAATAAGCTTGATCTCGATTTTCATTCATGGCGGGATGAGCGCCGCGGGGCGCTGACCTCCAAAGGCTGTCGCGAGGCGTTCAGCTTCTGGCGCAGGTGGCTGATGGCGTGGCTCACGTGCTTCTCGATCATGGAGACCGACACGCCGAGCTCTGCGGCGATCTCACCGTACGTCATATTCTCGAAGCGGTTCATGACAAAAGCCTGACGGCACTTGGCGGGCAACTCCTCGATTGCCGCGCGAACGATCGCGAGCTCCTGCTCGCCCTTGAGGGCTCGATAGGCGCTCGGCGCTTCGCTTGCGACCTCGACCGTTGAAATATCCAGGGCGTTTCCTTCGACACCGATGCGCCGGTGCTTCCGCTTCTCCCCGTTGATCCACAGATTGTTCGCGACACGGAACAGGAAAGCCTTGGGATTGCGGATCTCGGCGGCGCTCTTATACTGATAGACTCGGTTATAGGTATCCAGCACGATATCCGCAACTTCTTCCCGATCGAGACCCTTGCGAGCGAGAAACCGTCGCAATGCAGCGTGGTACTTGCGGTACAGGGCACCGATCAGGTCCCTCCGCTGCGTATCCGTTTCGTTCATGCCGCCTACGATACAACGGCGGCGGCCCGCCCGCCAGTATCCCCGCTCGACGGCAGAGCGGATAGTGCGTAACGAAAGGTGGGCACGTCGCTTCGCTCCTTTGCCCATCCTACTGAATTCATCGACTCGTCATACCGGCGTAGGAATGTCATGCCGGACTTGATCCGGTAACGGTATCCAGTAACGGTTATGCGTTACGGAAAACCTTTCTGAAGAGGGCCATCCCGGGCCAACGGCCAGATGCGTGGCCAGCGAGGGTCAGTGCGACGCCCACGCCGATCAGCGTCGCCGAGGCGATGTCTCGAGCGCCCGCCGTCTCGTCCAGTGCAACCACACCGAGGCCCAGGGTCGCCAGCGGAATCAGGGCCGGGAGAGTCGCGCCCGCGACCGGCCCGAGCAACTCGCTGGAGCGGTTGAAGGCGAAAACCGCGACGACGCTGACGAACACGCCCTGGAATACTGCCTGCGCCACGATGTCGGGCATCGGGGCGACGGCTAGTTGCTTGGGCAGGACCGCGACGTAGACCGGCAGGTAGAGGATGGCGGAGCCCACGGCGACGATTGCGGTCGCGTGCAGGGCCGGGATGCCGGCCCGGCGGACGACCAGCGTGTACCCCGCCCACATCACTCCGGTAAAGAGCAGGATCAGATGTCCGACCGACGCTGTCTCTGCACCTGGCACACCCGCGAAGAAAGACGCACCGACAAGGATCGCCACAACCCCCAGGATCCGCGCAGGACCGATCCTGTCGCCGAAGATTCTCCAGCCCAGAAGCACGAAGACGACCGCCATTACCCCGGGGTTGAGGGAACCGGCTGCCGATGCGGGGGCAGTTTGCAGGCCGAGCGAGATAAGCAGGATATACGGTGCCCCGAAGCCGGCCACCACGGCCAGGAGTCCCCCGGTGCCCAGCCGGTCCAGGGCAAAGCCGCGCCGGCGGATGACCGGCGCCAGGACCAATGCGGCGACACCGACGCGAAGCGCGGTCAGGTCGTAGACATTCAAACTCGTCGTCACGCCGAGCCGCAGCATGACCAGCGACCCGGACCAGATGGCGATGGAGGTTGCGGCCCAGACAAAACCGAGAACGCGCTCTTTCGGTAACAGTGACATTACCACTCCTTTCGTCTTCATTGTCCGGAGCCTAAGCTTTGATCAATGTTGAGAAAAGCGATATGTTCTCACTCAATGAATCAGAAAAACTCAACTAACCGTCCGGCCGGCGATCCGCATCCCGCTACCCGGACGCTCAATCTAGACGCCGCCCGAACCTTCGTTGCGATCTGCGAAACGGGGAGTTTTCGGCGCGCCGCGGTGCGCGTGAACCGCTCGCCCTCGGCGGTCAGCCTTCAGGTCGGCAAGTTGGAAGAGCAACTCGGTGTCCGGCTTCTGCATCGCGATTCGCGCCGCGTCCGCCTGACCGACCAGGGAGAAGTTCTGCTCGAATTCGCGCGGCGCCTCGTCGGGATCAGCGACGAGGCGATGGCGGTGTTCCACGGCTCACCGTTGTCCGGCTGCTTGCGTCTGGCCGCCCCGCATGATCTCGGTGCTTCTCTGGTGCCGGGACTGCTCCGACGGCTGGCCGAAACGCACCCCCGGATTCGCGTGGACGTCCGGCTCGACTCCAGTGAAACGGTGCAGCGCCTCTTCGTGGAGGGCGATGCCAATCTCGCCCTGTTCAACGGCGCGAGCACGCCGCAGGTCCCGGCGCGGGATCTCTTTTCAGAAGAGCTCCTCTGGTTGATGCGGATCGGCGGCCGCGCCGTGGAACGAGATCCTCTGCCGCTTGCCGTGGCCGAGATCGGCTGTGTCTGGCGCAATGCAGCCCTCCGCGCGCTGGAGGGCATCGGGCGACCCTATCGGGTCGCCTATTCCAGCGACACGTCGATGGGCCAGGTCGCGGCCCTGCGCGCGGACCTGGCGGTGGCGGCCCTGCCCGGATCGCTGGTCGACCGCGATCTCGTCGAAGTCCCGAAGAAGTGGGATCTACCCCCACTGGGGCGGACCCACATCTACCTGGCCGATGACGGAAGCGACACGGCGAAGGCGTTCGCCGCGCTGATCGCGCCCGAGCTACGGTCTATCCGCAGACCAGGACACGGGCGAGGATCAGTCAGGGAAGCATTCACGGCGTGTCCCGCAAAGACGCCCCGGTAGCGAGCCCGCCACACAACCCGGCGCTATTCGGCTAGCCGAGATTTTTGCTGAAATAATCCAGCAACAGACTCACCTTTGGCGACAGGTGGCGATTGTGGGGATAGAGGGCCCAGATGCCGTCGTCGGCCTCGCGGTAGTGTTCCAGCAGGGAAATCAAACGGCCCGCTCCCAGGTGCTCGCGCACATAGTAGCCGGGCAGTTGCACGATACCGATCCCCTTCAGGGCGGCATCGACCAGCGCCCAGCCGCTGTTGCAACGGATACTGCCGCTGACCCTGATGTTCCTGGGCCGATTCCGCTCCTGGAAGCGCCAGTAGTCCAGCGTTCCCGGCAGGCAGTTGTGCCGCCCCAGTTCCGACAGGCTGTGGGGTTCGCCGCGGGAGGACAGGTATTCCGGGGAGGCGCAGACGTACAGGGTCCGCGACGCGAGTCGCCGCGCCACCATGCTGGAGTCGTCCAGCTTGCCCAGCCTGATGGCGAGATCGTATCCCTCCGCCACCAGGTCCAGCTTTTGGTTGGTCAGGTGCATCTCCACCCGTAGCTCCGGGTAGCGCAGCGCAAAGTCGTTGACCAGCGGCGCCAGGGTCGTCTCCCCGTAGGTGACCGGCGCCGTCAGCCTGAGCCTGCCCCTGGGTACCTGCTGCAGGTCGGTAATGGCGCGCTCCGCCTCCTCCAACCCGTCGAGCACCTGGCGGCAATGCCGGTAGTAGACCTGTCCCGGTTCGGTCACCGAGACCTTGCGGGTAGTGCGATAAAACAGCCTGGTCGACAGCCTGGCCTCCAGGGCGCTGACCTGGCGGCTGACCTGGGCCGTGGAAATCCCCAGCCTCCCGGCCGCGCCGGTGAAGCTGCCGGCCTCGGCGACAGCCACAAATTCGCTGACCCCTTCCCAACTGACCATCGCTCCCCTCCCCCCGTCGGCATAGCTGATTGTTACCAAATAGAAAATATAAATTTCAGAATGCTGTGATTATAAAGCACATGGAAACAGATAGACTCGCCCAAACGGCGGTAGACGCCAAACAGAGGAGGAATGCGCAATGACCCAGATGATCAAGTCCAAAGCCGCCGTGGCCTGGGGCCCCGGACAACCGCTGTCTATCGAAGAAGTCGATGTAATGCCGCCGCAGGCGGGCGAGGTGCTGGTGCGCGTGGTCGCGTCCGGTGTCTGCCACACCGATGCCTTTACCCTGTCCGGGGACGATCCGGAAGGCATCTTCCCGTCGATTCTCGGGCACGAGGGCGGCGGTATCGTCGAGGCGGTGGGCGAAGGCGTAACCAGTGTCGCGGTGGGCGACCATGTAATCCCGCTGTACACGCCCGAGTGCGGCGAGTGCAAATTCTGCCGGTCCGGCAAGACCAACCTGTGCGGCAAGATCCGCGAGACCCAGGGCAAGGGCCTGATGCCGGACGGCACCACCCGCTTCTCCAAGGATGGACAGCCCATCCACCACTATATGGGCTGTTCCACCTTCTCCGAATACACGGTGCTGCCGGAAATCTCCCTGGCCAAAGTCGACAAGGCGGCGCCGCTGGAGGAGGTCTGCCTGCTCGGCTGCGGTGTCACCACCGGGATGGGCGCGGTGATGAACACCGCAAAGGTCGAAGAGGGGGCCAGTGTCGCCATCTTCGGTCTGGGGGGTATCGGCCTGTCGGCGGTGATCGGCGCCACCATGGCCAAGGCCGGGCGCATCATCGCCATCGATATCAACGAGAGCAAGTTCGAGCTGGCGCGCCAGTTGGGCGCCACCGACTGTATCAACCCGAAGGAATACGACAAGCCGATCCAACAGGTGATCGTGGACCTGACCGACGGCGGCGTGGACTACTCCTTCGAGTGTATCGGCAACGTCGACGTCATGCGCTCGGCGCTGGAGTGCTGCCACAAGGGCTGGGGGGAATCGGTGATCATCGGCGTGGCCGGCGCCGGCCAGGAGATCTCCACCCGCCCCTTCCAACTGGTCACCGGCCGGGTCTGGAGAGGCACCGCCTTCGGCGGGGTCAAGGGCCGCTCCGAGCTCCCCGCTATCGTCGAGCGCTACCTGAGCGGCGAGTTCAAGCTGAACGATTTCATCACCCACACCATGGGACTGGACAAAATCAACGAGGCCTTCGACCTGATGCACCGCGGCCAAAGCATCCGCTCGGTCATCCACTTCGACCAGTGACCGGAGTTTGCGATGACCATTGAAAACCTGAGCAGCAACCGGAGCTTCGACGGCTGGCACAAGCAGTACCGCCACCAGTCCGAATCCCTCAACTGCGAGATGCGCTTTGCCATCTACCTGCCGCCCCAGGCCGCGGGCGGCGGGAAGGTGCCGGCGCTCTACTGGCTGTCCGGACTGACCTGCACCGACGAAAACTTTATGCAGAAGGCCGGCGCCCAGCAGTTCGCCGCCCGGCTGGGGATGGCGCTGGTAGCCCCGGACACCAGCCCCCGGGGCGATGCGGTCGCCGACCACGAAGGCTACGACCTGGGCCAGGGAGCGGGCTTCTACGTCAACGCGACCCAGGCCCCGTGGAGCCGCCACTACCACATGTATGACTATGTGCTCGACGAACTGCCAGAGCTGGTGGAGTCATTGTTTCCGGTCAGCGGCGAGCGCGCCATCGCCGGTCATTCGATGGGCGGCCACGGCGCACTGGTGCTGGCGTTGCGCAACCCGGAGCGCTACCGCTCAGTGTCCGCGTTCAGCCCCATCGCCAACCCGGTCAACTGCCCCTGGGGCAGGAAGGCATTTACCGCCTACCTGGGCGGGAACACCGCAGACTGGGAGGAGTACGATGCCAGCCTGCTGATGCGCCGGGCAACCGCCAAGGTGCCGGCGCTGGTGGATCAGGGAGAGGCGGACGACTTCCTGGCGGAGCAGCTGAAGCCGGAGATGCTGGAAGCGGCGGCCGCGGCCGGCGACTACCCGCTGCAGCTGAGGCGCCGCGAGGGCTACGACCACAGCTACTACTTTATCGCCAGCTTTATCGAAGAGCACCTGCGGTTTCACGCGGGGCACCTGGGTCTGTAGCGCCCGGCAATTTCTATTGCCGGGCCAGGGATGG
Source organism: Microbulbifer sp. (assembly GCF_051659245.1). Classification (NCBI taxonomy): domain Bacteria; kingdom Pseudomonadati; phylum Pseudomonadota; class Gammaproteobacteria; order Cellvibrionales; family Microbulbiferaceae; genus Microbulbifer; species Microbulbifer sp. The sequence continues at coordinate 4,771 of NZ_JBOFOC010000196.1, read as the reverse complement.
GGATGGGGATCGGGATGTAGGGTGCGCCGTGCGCACCGACTGCGCGTCACCGCGGTCCCGGACCCGGTGCGCGCGGCGCACCCTACGGCGGCGGGAGCCTGCCTGACGGCGGGGTTTAGCGATCAGTCTCCAGGGCATCCAGCCAGGCGGACTCCAGTTGCCCCCAGTCCCCGCGCTCGCGGCCGATCACCTCCACCCGGCTGTCCAGGGTATCGTCCAGCTCCAACACGCTCAGCACCGCGTCCGCCTTGTTGAAGGCGAATACGCCCCTCTCGGTGATAAACACGCCTTTCACCCGCTCCGCGGCGGCGCCGCTGATCAGGGAAAAGAGTTCGTCGAAGCGGAACACCAGCGCCGGGTCGAAGCGCCAGCCGCAGCTGTGGTGGCCCTCGCCGCTGTTCTCCAGGCGCCGGTAGCCGCACTCCGGCAGCGGTTCCTCTTCCACCGGGGGCGGCGTGGCGTGGGCGTGACCCTGGCCAGCCGGCGGACGGAATCCGCTCGGGGCCCACAGCCACTCCAGTTGGATGCGCCCCTGCTCCACCGCTTCCAGCGGTTTGCCCGCGGTATTCTCCCCGAGGGCGAGGAAGCGGCGCAGGTTTTCCAGCTCCTGCGGTCCGTAGAGATCCGCCTTGTTGGCCACCAGCAGATCCGCCACCTCCAGTTGCTGGCGGAAGGTATCGCTGCGCAGGTAGCGCTCGTCCGACAGGTTGCGCGCATCCACCAGGGTGAGGGTGGCGCGCAGGTCCAGCACCCCGGCGCGCACCGAGTCGGAGAGGGCGCCCAATACCTCCCGCGGGTGGCCGAGGCCGGTGGGTTCGATCAGCAGCCGCTGGGGCCTGGCCCGGGCCAGCAGCTGGTTCAGGGCCACCTGCATGGGCAGGCCGGCGGCGCAGCACATGCAGCCGCCGGGCACCTCGCGGATAAAGATGTCCTCTCCCGCGCCGAACAGGCCGCCGTCTATGCCCACCTCGCCGAATTCGTTGACCAGCACCGCCCAGCGCTCGTCCCGCGGCTTGCTCTCCAGCAGGTGACGGATGGCGGTGGTCTTGCCGACGCCCAGGTAGCCGGTGATTACATTGGCCGGAACCCGGCGGATCGCTTCGCGTTTTTCCATTTTGCTAACCATTTGGTAACTGCTGGCCCCCGGGACTCGGAAAAGAATACCGGAGCTTGATGCGAAGGCCCTGATACCGGGAGCCGTTCGAGAGACGTTTGCCGATGAGGCTGTTGAACGAACGGATACCGGTAGCAGGGCCGCCCAAGTCTCGGCTTAGTAGTGTTACAGAGGTGAGCCGTTACCCATTTCGCTAAGCCGCGCTCCGCGCGCAGTCTTCGCACAGGCAGTCCAGCTCCAGCTGCGAAGTGAGCAGGCGGTAACCGGAGCCCTCCACGGTGTCGCGCAGCGCGGCGATCACCTCCGGCTTGATACCGATTTCCCGCACTTTGTTGCAGCGACTGCAGATCAGGAACTGCGGCGTTTCGTGGCGGTGGTCGCAGGCGATGTGGCCACAGGCCAGGTATTTATTTTCCGAGTTGAGCTTGTGCGCCAGGTTTTCCGCGGCCAGGAAATCCAGCATGCGGTACACGGACATGGCGGGGATGGACTCATCGTAGTCGCGGCTGTATTGGTCCGCGATCTCGTAGGCGGAAAGCGGGGTCTTGGCGCGCAGGAGGATGGCGAGAATATTCCTGCGCTTCTCTGTGAGCCGGGCCCCGGAAGCGCGGCAACTCTGCTCCGCCTTGCCCAGGGTCTGTTTGAGTTCGGATGCTTTCATGGACTATTTCAGTTGCAGCTGGTTGTTTCGCGCAGTGAGCGAGGTGGCGCCCTGCCCCTCCGGGGTCAGCCATTGCACGGCGATCCTGTGAATACCGGGGAAACTCGCAAACAGCGCCACGCCGATGGTGTCGAGCCGGGCCAGATTATCACACCTAGTCCGCAATCGGCTGGCGGCACAGCAGGCGCCGGTTCACCCAGTGGGAAGCCACCAGCAGACCGGCGCCGCCGACGCTGGCCAGCAGCTCCCAGGTGCCCTCCAGGCAGAGCGCCACCGCCAGCAACAGCAGGCCCGAGAAGCCGGCGGCCATCACCGCCGGGCGCCGGTGACGGCGGCAGGCGCCGGGAAAGCTGGACAGGGCCAGCAGCAGCACCGGCAACAGCAACATCAGGTGGACCAGGCGGTCCTCCAGCAATGCACCCAGCGCCCCGAAGCCGCCCAGGGCCAACAGCGCCGGCGTCAGCAGGCAGTGGGCCAGGCACAGGCCGGAAACGAACATCCCCGCGGTGTCTCTCACCGGTAATCCTCCAGCTCCATTTGGCGCTCAGCGCGGGGCTGCGGCACCCCGGCTTGCGCGTTTACGTCAAGCAACTTTATGATCTGCATTAAATGATACGTTATATCATATCTTGATCCAACCAGGTACACCGTCGATGCAAGATCCACCGGGCGCTGGAGAAAGATAGAGGACGGCAGTTACGGCTACTGCGGGATCAGCGGCGACCCCATCGGCCTGCAGCGTCTGCTGCTGCGGCCCACGGCGGAGCTGTCTTTCGAGGAAAAGGCCCGGCAGGAAGAACTGGAGCGCAGCTACACCAAGCGGAGGGGCTGAAGGGCAAAAAAAGCAAAAGCCGGCATTACGCCGGCTTTTTATCGGACTGCTGCCAGTGCATCACCTTTCTCGACTGACGGCAACCTGATTGTTTGAGTATAGACGCTACGGAAAGTTCCGCCCGCACCGCCAGACTCGATGCCAAGCATCGCCCGGTGGCATTGCCGGCCCGTGACGGTTCCGTGAAGAATTTGTGACCATCTCCCCCTCCCCAGGGAGGATGTGGCTGGTTTCACCCGGGATCGCGGAGCTCCAGCTCCGCATCGAGTTCAACACTTGGCTCTCAGCCCGTTGCGGAGCTGGAGCTCCGCGAGTACTACTCGCCTTCCGGGGAACCTTGCTCGTCCTCGAACAGGTGCCCCAACTTGCCTTTCTTGGTGGAGAGGTATTTCACATTGTGCGGGTTGCGCCCGGTCTGGTGCGGCAACCGTTCCACCACTTCGATACCCAAATCCTCCACCGCCTTCACCTTGCGCGGGTTGTTGGTCATCAGGCGAACGGACTTGACCCCCAGGTGTTCCAGCATCGACTTGAGAATCGAGTAGTCGCGCATATCCGCGCCGAACCCCAGCTGCTCGTTGGCCTCCACGGTATCCGCGCCGCAGTCCTGCAGATGGTAGGCGCGGATCTTGTTGATCAGGCCGATGCCGCGCCCCTCCTGGCGCAGGTAGAAGATGGCCCCGCGCCCTTCGACGGCGATACGGTGCATGGCGTGTTGCAGCTGCGCGCCGCAGTCGCAGCGCAGGGAAAAGAGTGCATCGCCGGTCAGGCACTCGGAGTGAATCCGCGCGAGCAGGGGCTCCCCGGTGTCCATATCCCCCATGGTGAGCACCAGGTGCTCCTTACCGGATTCGGTGTCCTCGAACCCGTGCATCGCGAACATACCCCAGGGAGTGGGCAGTTTCGAGGATTCCACATAGCGAATGGTCAAATCTTTACCTCTCAGTTTCGCGCGCGCAAGATCAGCACTCCGCGCTGCTGCTCCATATCCACCCGACTGAGAAAGCTGTTGCCCAGCAGGGTGATCTGGGGAAAATCGTCCGTGTGCACCGTGGCGTCCACATTGTGCAACTTGATGCCGCCGATGGTGACGCTGTCCAGTTTCAGCCGGTAGGCCCGGGCGACGCCGTTGGCGGTGCTCACCCGGATCGGCTGGGCCCGCTCCAGGTCCAGCCCCAACCGGCGCGCGGTGGGATAGTTGAACGCGATGCTGGTGGCCCCGGTATCCACCATCATCGATACGCTGCGGCCGTTGACCCAGCCGCTGGTGCTGTAATGCCCCCGGCTGTCCGGCATCAGGCGCACCTCCGCGTGCTCGGCCCGCTGGTAGCTCGCCGCCACCGGCGCGTCCAGGGTCAGTTTTTGTTCCCGGCCGTCGATACGCACCCGCGCGTAATCGGTAGTGGCCTCCAGCAGCTTCACCCCTTCGGGGGATTGCTGCCCGGTCTTCAGCAGGCGCTGGCGGCCATCGATCTCCAGCATGGCGCTGCTGCCGAACAGGCCCTTGAGCTGCACCTGCTGGGCTGTGGCGGCCAGTGGGGTGAGGCAAAGGGCGGCGAAGAATATAGCGAACAGTTTTTTTCCCATCGGCGTTCCCTACCCGATAAATAGAGCGGTCAGCTGCAGTACCACTGCCGCGTACACCGCGGCCAGTATATCGTCGAGCATAATACCCACACCACCGGGCACCCGGCGGTCCGCCCAGCCGATCGGCTGCGGCTTGGCGATATCGAACAGGCGGAACAGCGCGAAACCATAGAGCGCCCAGATCCAGCCCGACGGGGCCATAAACATGGTGAGCCAGTAGCCCACCATTTCGTCCCACACGATACCGCTGTGGTCGTGCACCCCGAGTTTTTTCGAGGCCGCTTCGCAGAGATAAAAACCCAGCAGCGCAGCGGCCACCACCACCGCCAGGTAGAGGGCGGGAGCCAGCGGCTGCAGCAGCAGCCAGATCGGGACCGCTGCCAGGGTACCGAAGGTGCCCGGCGCCCTGGGCGCCAGGCCGGAGCCGAAGCCGAAGGCCAGCAGCATGGTGGGGCTGCGCAATAAGTCGGAAAAGCTTGGCTGTTTCATTCCGGGGCTCTGCAATTCCCTGTGTAGGAGCGGGCCATGCCCGCGATCGATCCAGCTTCGTAGCCCAGCCCGATCGCGGGCATGGCCC
>NZ_JBOFOC010000195.1:0-5281 GCF_051659245.1 Microbulbifer sp. | reverse complement strand
CCATGGCCGCGATCGATGTGGAGCTATTTTCCAAGATTTATCGCGGCCATGGGCCGCTCCTACAGCTTATTGATCATGACCGTACCGGTATCCGCCGCAGCTGGAATTTCTGGCAATCATTTTCCTGCCCGGGAGCCTGGGCCAGCTCCGTGCCTTCGGCCAGGCCGCAATGGGCCAGGTCGAGACTGAGCTTGCTCTCGCGGTTGACAATATTGAGGTTGCCGTCCGCCAGCGGCTCCAACCGCCACTGGCTGCTGGGGGCATCGCAACCGCCCAGGACTGCACTGGCCCCCGGCACCACCGCGTCGCTTTCTATCGTCATGCATCGATCGCCAGCGCGGATACGCAGGAAGCCGTCATCGGCGGCGGCGAAGTCCCAGCGCTGGCAGGCGTCACCACGCCAGGCTCCCTGGTCTATGGTTTCACCACAACTCTGTAGCAGCCGGCCACTCTGTACGCTGGCGATGGCTACGGTTTCCGCCGGACGCAGGAACCAGCGGCTGCAATCACCCTCGCACCCTTGTGCCGCCAGGGGTTCGCCGGTTTGCATATTGGCAACACCTACCCAGCCGTCCTCACCCTGGCTCAGCTGCCAACGCTGGGCGCCGCTGTTGATCCAGGGAGCCAGTTCGCCTTCGGCGCCGAGAAATTGGCCGCTGGCGGCGTGAGCCAGGCGGTAGGCGCCGTCGGCAGTGTTGTCCAGCACCCAGTAGCTGCTCTCTTCCGCACAACTGCCCAGCCCGGTGCCGGTGAGACAGTGACCATTGTCCGCATTGGCGAGCTGCCAGCGGGCGCCCTGCAGCTTTACGGTCAGCGGACCGTTTTCGCCGGAGGGCAGCAGCTGCGGCTCGCCTTCTGGAACCGGCTCGCCGAAATTCGGGGTGCCGTCCGGGCTCCAGGTGAACTTCTGTGCGCGCACCGAGCGGGTAGCGCTGCAGCCGTCGGTCTCTTTGGAATTACCGTGGTAGACGATCCAGTCCTCGCTGCCGTCGGGAGATTTGAAGAAACCGTTGTGACCGGGACCGAAGACACCGTTGCCGCGCTGGAATACCGGCTCCGGGTACTTGGTCCAGTGTTCCGGATTCATCGGATCGTCGCCGGTAAGCTCCTTCATGGCCAGCTTGTAGTCCGGGGTATTGCAGAAGCTGGCGGAATAGATCAGAAAGGTGCGGCCGTCCTTTTTAAGGATTTCCGCACCTTCATTTACCTTGCGCCCGCTCTTTTCCCAATCCTCTTCCGGGCGCGTAAGCACCACCCGCGGACCTTCGATGGTCCAGGGGTTGGTCATCCTGGAGATCCAGTTAAGCTGCTCGTCTCCCACCCATTCGGACCACAGCAGGTAGAGTTCACCGTTGTGCTCAAGATAAGAGCCGTCGATGTTCCAGGTATCCGGCATCGGCGAACCCTTGTAGATGTAAGGTCCCATGGGATCGTCGCCGACACTCTCCAATACCGAGAGATGCTGGTGATCCAGGGTGCCATGCTGGCCGGACGTGTACATCAGGTACCAGCGCGTGCCGGAGGGACCGTCCAAACGATGGAACTCGAATGCCCAGAAATTACAGCAGCGGGACGGATCGGTATCGGACCAGATATTGACCGGCGCCGCAGTGGCCAGGCCATCCAGGGTGGGCGACTTGCGCATCACCAGTTGGGAGGTCCAGGTGGTGGTGGTGAGGTAGTAGTTGCCGTCGTAGTACTCCAGCCAGGGGTCGGCGCCATTGCTGAACAGGGGGTTTGCGAATGTGCCCTCGGGCAGCTGGCTATTTTCTCCGTTGGCCGCAGCGACCGGTGCCTCTGATTTGGACCCGGACGCGGTGGATTGATCTGAGGGATTGCAGGCCGTCAGTGCCAAGCCGGCCGCGATGGTGCCAAGCCATTTTACATTTTTGGTTCTTTTCATCACTCATTTTCCTTATTCGGCAAGATTCATCTGCCCTGTAGCTTCCTGTTTCGAATCAAACCTTCATTGATTCGCCGAAATGATGAAAGAGCACTGTAGGAACGGCAGCTGGCCGCGATCATCGTGCGCTAAATAGCATTAGTAGGATGGGCAAAGCGAAGCGTGCCCATCACCCCCTGCGTGATGGGCACGTCGCTTCGCTCCTTTGCCCACCCTACAAACTCAATTCTGCACTACCCCTCGCGCGGAAACGTCATTACAAAGCCGCCGAGACCACGCAGGCTCAGGGAAACGGCGCTGCCGGTTTCCACTTCACTGCGATTGAACGAACGCGGTGTTTCGCCATCGCTAATCAGTTCACCGGTACGGGCACCGATAAACGACAGATCCATGGTCAGCTGTCGCTCCTCCGGCTCACCGTTGATGCCGGCCAGGTACCAGGTGTCGCCGGCGCGGCGGGCAACTACTGCAAACTTGCCTGGGTAGCCGGCTACCAAACGGCTCTCGTCCCAGGAGACAGGCACCCCACGCATATAATCGCGCACGTATTCAGGCACCGCGGCCATACCCTCGTCTGTCTCGGCTATATGCTGCAGGCCGGACAGGAAAAGTACCGGTAACGCCAGCTCGAAGCCGTTGCTGGTGCGGCGCTCGATATTGGGAATTTCCGAAAAGGCCGTCGGGGTAAAATCCATCGGGTCGAAAGCGTTGCGCGTAAAGGGCAACATGGCCATATGCGTTGCCGCCACATCCGCAGATTTCTGCATAAAGGTGATCATCTCGAATCCGTGCACCGCCTCGGACGTCATCATGTTGGGAAAGGTGCGATGCAGACCCCGGGGCAAGGTGGCGCCGTGAAAATTGACCAGCAGGCCGAAATCCGCCGCGTCCTGGGCCAGTTCTCGATAGTAGGCGATCATCGACTGGCCGTCGCCGGCAAAGAAATCGATCTTGACCCCGGCGATGCCCATATCCTGCAGACGCGCAAATTCCACACGGCGTTGCTCGCGAGTGAGCAGTGCGCCCTTGGGTGTGAATTCGGTTTTGTTCCAGCTCCCGGATGAGTTGTACCAGAGCAACAGGCGGACGTTTTTCTGCGCGGCGTAGTCCGCCAGTTCGGCGATTCTTTCATAGCCGATATTGCGGTCCCAGTCCGCGTCCACCAGGGTATAGCGCCAGTCCATCTCCGCCGCATAGTCTATGAATTTTTTCTGAGTTTCGTAGTTGACTGAAGGGTCCTTGAGCAGCGCCCAACTCCAACTCACCAGACCGGGATCTACCCAGTCCATTTCGGCCACGGCGGGCTCCGCCAAATCGGTGCCCAAGGTGGATTCCACCAGGGTGGACAACTCGCCCACTGCAATAAAACGCCAGGGGGAATGAAACGGTAGTGTGGACTGCGCCATCAACGCGCCGTCGGTAAACACTTCCGCATCCATCGGGTAGCCGATACGGTATTCGCCGCCGGGGGATTCCGCCTGCAAGCGGGAGGCGTGGTAGTTTCCATCCATGCCCGCCTCGCTGATCAGCGCCCAACCGCCCGGCGTGTGGAAGAGCGCGGGGAAGATCCAACCGGCGGGGGAAGGTGAAGCCTCGCCGACGTCGATGTCCATCTGGTAGTGCTCCTCGTAGGAGGGATTGGTGTTCGCCCAGCCGGTCTGCGCCTCGGCCACCGGCTGCAGCCAGGCTTTACTGCCGGCGGGAAATGCGAAGCTGGTGAGCTCCCCTTCAACCACCTTTATATTGTCGGACTGGCCGGGGAAGCGGTACTGGAAAGCCACACCATCGTCGGAAACGCGAAAGGCGATTTGCAGTTCCGCGCCCCCGGCATTGCGGAAATTGAATACCTGCTCTTTGGCGGTATAGGCAATCTGCCGGCGTTTGCCTTGCAGCATGGTGTAGTTTTCGCTGACTGCAGCGGGCTCGCCGACGGATTCCAACGCCAATCCGCGGCTAAGGTCGACACCGTCCAGCACTACACCCAGTTGCGAGGGTTTCAGTACCAGCTCGCCATTGCGCTCTATCCGGTACTGTGGCTGCCCCGCTTCGTTCAATTCCAGGGTGACCGCCAGGCTTCCGTCCGGGCTGTACAGGGAATATTGCTGTTTCGCACCGCAGGCGGATAACAGCAACAACATGCTGATCAGAAGGATTCTTTTCATCGATATGCCCAAAATATTACTCTGATATGGTCCGGCCATCCGTGGCGAGCTTTTACACGCGTACTTTTGCCCATTCTGCGAGAGGACAAAGAAAACCTTTATTCCACCGGCTCCACACCCTCGGAGGTCATCACCACCCGCTTGATGGTGCCATCCGGGTTATAGTGCAGATCATCGATACACACGGAGCGACGGAAACTGCCGCCCTTCGGGGTGCCCCCGTTATGATAGATAAAGAAGGAGCGCCCTTTGTAATCGATAATCGACTGGTGGTTGGTATTGGAGTTGCCCGCCAATTCGTTGAGGATACCCTTGTATTCCCAGGGGCCCTCGATGGATTTGCTCATGGCGTAGGCGGTCTTTTCCGGGAAACCGGTGGCGTAGCTCAGGTAGTAGTAGTCCCCGTGCTTGTGCACATAGAGCGCCTCGGTGAAATCCGGCAGGTCCAGGCTGTGGATGGGCCCGTCCAGTTCCACCATATTGTCCTTGAGCCTGGCGTAGCGGGGCTTGGTATTGCCCCAGAAAATATAGGCCTGGCCGTCGTCGTCGATAAATACCGCCGGGTCCAGGTCGTCCCAGCTGATTTCGGTATCGGTGGTCATATCGTTGGTGATCAGCGCCTTGCCCAGGGCGTCCTTGAAGGGGCCGGTGGGGCTGTCGGACACCGCAACACCGATGGCGAAACCGTCGATGGTGGCGTGGCTGACAGTCACATACCAGTAGAACTTGCCGTCCTTTTCCACCACATGACCGGCCCAGGCGTTGTTCTTGGCCCACTTGAAGTCGTCGACGGCAAGCGGCGAGCCGTGGTCCTTCCAATTCACCATATCGGTGGAGGAGAACACCAACCACTTGTTCATCTTGTAGAAGTCTTTGTTGTCCTTCGCCTCGTCGTGGCCGGTGTAGAGGTACACGGTGTCGTCGTGCACCAGCGCGGCCGGATCGGCGGTGAGTACGTGGGTGATCGCCGGGTTGGCGGCGTGGACAAAAGCCGAAAGCAGCGCAGAGCCTGACGCGCCCATTAACTTCGCAAAACTCGTTCTTTTCATCGCGTAATTTCTCTGCTCTTCAACCTCGGGACAGGCTTCTTACTTCCTCAAGTTTCGGAGTTCAGTTCCGGGAGCCGGGACGGGGTGCGCCTTTCTGGGACACGCCGTAAATACATCCCTGTAGGCTTGTCCGCGAGGTCCCTCTCGCAGACAGTCCCAGAAAGGCG
>NZ_JBOFOC010000194.1:0-61438 GCF_051659245.1 Microbulbifer sp. | reverse complement strand
CAGGTAGAGCACCGCACACCACACTTCGTACAGGTCTACTTTGCGCGGTTTGGTGCGCTTGCTGGCGTTCTCCAGTAACGGCCTGACGGCCTCAAACTGTTCCCGGGTGATATCGCTGGGGTATTTCTTCCGTTTCATCTGCCCAGTATCGGATATTTGCGAAAGATCTCAAACAGGTTCTTAACCCAATGCAGGGTTTCCTATGAGTGAGTAGTTAGTGCGCCAAATTATTAAAAAAGCCGGCTCTGGGAGCCGGCTTTGACAGGTCAATCAGTGATGTCGACTAGGGGCAGGCGCTGCCGCCGGACGCATCCGAACACTGCAGTTCCAGCTCAACACTCTCACCATCGTTCAATGACCCGTAGGCAGAGAAGCTGTAGGCGACGGAACCATCGTCCCCGGTGGCCATGACCTGCACCCAGTCGTTTTCAGCGGCCATACCATCCGGAAACTCCAGGGTGACTGCATCGCCCACCGGCACGTCCTCAAAGCTGTCTACTGGCCCATAGCCGGCCCCATTGCCTTCCCGGTTGACTTCGATATCGCAGGTAGTGGCCGCGGTGTCCTGACTGTTGCTGCAGTAGAGTTGGATGCTCTGGGCCGCGGGGCCCTGCACGGATTCTTCATCCAGGATTATGGCCACGCTGCTGACCAGGCCGGTTTCCTGGGTGCCGGACAGCTCGACAAACTGACCGTTCTGGCTGTAGGCGCCGTTGGAGGTGGCGGACCATTGAATCAGGGTGGCCTCCGAGGGAACGTTGATGCTGAGACTGTCGTGGATCAGTACGTCGGTTTGCGTAAATTGCTCGCCGTCGGACAGTGTGGCCACCAGATCCAGGGTGCAGGGGATGGTGGTCCCCATCGATGACAGGCACTGGACATCCACGGCTTCAACCGGTGTTGTGGTGAGTGTGAGCAGCACGTCTTCGGCAATGCCGGAGGTGACGCTGCCCTCTCCCAATACCTGCTGTCCATCGAAATCCACCGGGTTTGGGGTTACAGCCACCCAGCTGAACTCGGTGAACTCATCCAGGGCCGGCCAGCCGGTGAAGATGGTGGCGCCCTGTGCCGGAACGGTTTGAGTCAGGTTGTGGGTGCCATCCGTCAGGGTGACCGAGCAACTTACCGGAGTGCCATCGGGCAGCTCGCAGCGCACAAAGTTCTCACTGGTGGGTGCATCCAGCGCAATGACCACGTCGGCGGACATATCGCTGGTCAAGTCGCCCATAAAACCGCCAAAGGAAGTGGCATGCCAGTCGATGGTTGCGCTGGTGGGCATGTTGATAATGGTGGAGCCGCCTTCCGGCAGTTGCCCGTTGCGGGTAAAGACGGAACCGTCATCCAGCGTGACCTCGGCACTGATACCGCAGGGTACTGGGCTGTTATCGAACAGCCGGCACTCCACATTGATACTGCCCCCGTTTTCGAACTTGAAATCCCAATTCCAGGTGGAGAAGTGGCTGACTTCCGCATGCACCGCCAGGCCGACCGGGGAAGTGGCCGAGGCAACCACGGTACCGATGGTGGAGTCGTCCTCTACCCACACGCCCTGGGTTTCGTCGAAATGCCACATGGGCACGGTGCTGCCGACAGCCAGCGCCGCATTGTTGATGCTGGCCTGCGGCAAATCCACCTGTATTTCCGCGGTGGTTCCGGGAGCCAACTGCAGGTAGTCACCGGCCTCGTTGTGTACGGAGAGCGTAAGCATCCCGGCGCTGATCAGCTCCGTTGGCGAACCTGCGGCGTCCACTGCCTGGCCGTTTCCGGGCATGGCATTGAGCTCGCCATTGGTAATATCCCAGGGGGTAATCTGAACCCTGGCAGAGCCGGTGGCCGGTTCGCCATCGGGGGTGACAAAAGCGCTGGCGGGAAAGGTAATCCGCGCACCCAGGTCCGCCGCGCTCAGAGTCCGGGCGGATTCGATATCGTCCAGGCTGAGGGTCTGTTTTACCGGTGTCAGCCGGATGGGCGTGATGCTCTCGTCCTCGCCGTCGACTTTCAGTGCCTGGGTGACAAACCCCTCTGCTTCGGCGCGCACGACATAGGACTCCTGGTCCGGCAGGCTGAAATGCACCCAACCGGTTTCATCGCTCTGGATGGTCGATTCATCGAGGGTGACCGACACACCGGATAACCGGGCGCCGTCGTGGGTTTGCACCACAAAGCTGAGATCGACGCTGGCCGGCGGTGGATCAGTATCGTCGTTGTCGTTATCCGGTAAGGGGTTGCCGCCGCCGTTACCGCCACAGGCGAACAGGGTGGTGGTCAACAGCGCGAAAGAGAACGCTTTCAGGTAGGTTTTGGGTTTGGCGAACGGTAGTTGGCCCATGGTGATTGCCTCTTCGGTTGCTTGAGTAAACAGTGTTTCCGTAGAGGTAGTCGCAGCGGCGGGCAGTGAGGTTCAAAAAAAATGGTTCTGCTTTTCAGGATATCCGGATAGGGGCTTCCGCCCAGTCTCTCCGCAACAGGCTGAACAGCAGCGCATCCTGGACCTCCCCCATATGAAAATAGCATTCGCGCAGCAGTCCCTCGCGCTGGAAGTCGAGTTTTTCCAGTACGCGGATGGATGCGACGTTGCGCGGGTCGGCATCGGCGCCGATGCGGTGCAGCTTCAGTCTGTTGAAGGCGAATTCGATCACCGCCGGTAGCGCCTGCAGCATCAGTCCCCTACCCCAGTACTCACGCCCCAGGGCGAAGCCGATATCCGCGTGGCGGTTGTGCCTGTCGATTCCCGCCAGGGTACAGGTGCCGACAATGGCGCCGTCTTTTTCCAAGCCCCATGATAGTCACGGTGACTTTTTCGCTATGCGCCCGTGCAATTCGTTGAGTTCTTTGAGCGCCGCAGAGCCGTACCAGGGGTGCAGCTCCATCACTAGGCGGCCGGCCTTGATCGCCGGATCTGACTTCGTAAGACTGCGCGCTTCATCCACACTCTCCACATCGAACACGTAGATACCGCGCAACTCAGCCCCGCCCAGGAAGGGCCCGGCGAGCACCAGCACGCCCTCCTCGGCCAGCCGGTTGATATTATCCAGATGCGCACGCATCAATTGCGCAGCCTCTTCCTTGCCCTGATCCTGGTTGGGGCCCGCTTTGAGCAGAGCCATGACGTATTTGCGCATGCCGTAGTCATCGGCACCCAGCTCCGTGGCCAGTTTCGGGTCGTATTCTGGAGGTGTTGCTGCGGCTGCCATGCCGGGAGCCGCCAGAAAAACGCAGAAGGAGAAGACGGCGAAAAAGGGCCTGTTGATTATTTTCATTGATTGTTTCCTCTGGTCTTGTGCAGTTTTAGTCCGCCGTTTCCCGCACTTTTTCGTGCGAACCGGGAAACTCATCGTACTGCGGCAGGTCGTCGTTGATTTCGTACCAAGGGGACTTTGAGGTAACGAAAAAGTGCCCTTCTACTTTGTTATTCGGGCTCTGTTCCAGCCCGCCGAGGGGGATTCCTATCTTGTCCGGGCTCTCGTCGTAGGTGCTGATCAGGCTGGAGCCGCAGATGGAGCAGAAGTTTTTTACGGTGTTTTCCGAAGAATGGTAGCGGGACAGGTGTTCCTCACCCTTCAGCCATTTGAACTGGCTGCTTTTGATAGTGGCTCGGGTGCGAAAGGCGGCGCCGTGCCAGCGGCGGCACTTGGAGCAGTGGCAATTGAATATGGGCCCCAGCTCACCGGTGATTTCGTATTCGATGGCCTCGCAGAGGCATTTCCCCGTTAACTTTTGCACGGACGGCTCCTTTTCTATGCCAGATTATCCTTCAGTATTATTTGATTATCGGCATCCAAAATAAAGGGGCATAGTCCACCGATTTCAGGGCCGAATCAAGTCAACTGATCCAACGCGGGTCAAATTCAGCAAGGCCCAGCCACACCAGCATCCTGTACAAAGCGGCGATGACAATACCCGCGCCCATCATTATTCCCAGTGGATAAACTACCGAAAAGCCCGGCTTCACGACTGACCCTGCATGACCCACAGGGTTGTAGTGAACGAGGAACTCCTCTGGGCCCGCCGGTCAGACTCGAATGGTAGTAAGTTAAGCGGAAGCCCCTTGTAGGAGCCTGCTTGCAGGCGAATTGAGGTCGTGGCAAGGCACCGGGAATGTTCGCCTGCAAGCAGGCTCCTACAGCGCAATCCTCAGGGGCAGGAGCAGCTCGAGGCTTAGCTTAGTCGTAGGATGGGCAAAGGAGCGTAGCGACGTGCCCATCTTCCGGGACCTTGATGGGAACGCCACGCTTTGCCCAATCCGGCCGCTCCAGGTATTCACGGCGCCTTCGGCCCTACAAATATGCCGATTTTCGGCTTAAGGTAGCGGTATTAGAGTATGACCCCATTGATTGCAACGAGGATTCATGGCGAGGATTCGTAACAAAGCGCCAGGCATCTAGCGGTGGCGCACTCGCTGCAACTGCTCGCAAAGCATTTCGGCACCATCGAGTATGCGCATGGTGTGCCGCTGAATAATATCCGGTGGCACAAAAAACAGGTTCTTCTCCCTTACCGCGGTAAGCGCTGGATATTCCAGCCAATCACCCAGCCACTCGGGGCGCTGCTCGCCCATGCCACTGGCAACAATGGCGTCCGGGTTGCGGGCAAGGACGGATTCGATATTAACCTTGGGCGCCAGGGATACGGCATCGGCGAAGGCGTTGCGACCTCCGCACAGGCGAATCACATCACTCACCAGATGCTCACCGTTCAGGGTTTGTAAGGGGTCGTTCCATACCTGGTAGAAAACGCTCACCGGAGCGGCGCCCCGATACAGCTGCTTTAGTTCACGCAAGCGCGCGAGCCACTGATCCCCTCTCCGATTGGCCACCTCGCTGGTACCGGCGAGTAACCCGAGGGTGCGCACTTCACCAACAATATCTTCGAGGCTGCGCAGCTCGTCCACATACACCGTGAGCCCCAGCCGCTCAAGCTGGCGCGCCACTTCCGGGCCGTTACCCGAAGACCAGGCGAGTACCAGATCGGGTTTGAGTGCGAGCACGGTTTCGTAGTTGACCAGCTTGTAGCTGCCCACCTGAGGCAGCTCCGCAGCCTCAGGTGGGTAGTCGCTGTAGCTGACCGCCGCTACCAGTTTATCGCCAGCACCGGCGGAATAGACGTTTTCCACAATATGTGGTGCCAGAGCCACAATCCGGCTGGCCGGCTCCTGCAGGCGAATTACCTCGCCCCGCGCGTCGGACACTTCAATAGGCGCCGCTGCGGCCGCTGCCGGGAGCAGAGTACATAAGAGTGTGAAAAGCAAAACCTTTATCATCACCTAACCTTTGACTTCGCAAGCATGGTCCAGAGCCAGCCCCAGGCGCTGACCACCATCATCCGCCAAACCCAGCCGCAACCAGGCCTGTTGTTCATCCCCGGGCACTTTATAACCCCAGCGTGAATAAACACCGGCTCGCCCCAGGCGCTGGTACAAGCTATACAAGCTTCGCGATTCGCCATGAAGCGAAATAAACAATCCAGCATTCGTGGCAACGGCAGCCTCAGGCAGACGCCCTTCGAGCAATTCCATAAGGCGCTGACTTGTATCCGCGATGTGTCGTCGCTGCATCCCGTGCCAGGCGGAATCCGCAAGCGCGCGGGTAGCAGCCCAGAGCGCGGGGGCGCTCACTGCCCAGGGGTCCATGGCATCCCGCAGTTGCTGGACACAGGAACCTGAGCCCAGCAGAAAACCCAAACGCACTCCCGCCAGGCCAAAAAACTTGCCCAGCGAGCGCAGGACGTAGAGTCGGGGGTTTTCCGCCACCCTCCCCGCCAGCGAGAGCTCTGGATTCACATCGGCAAAGGCTTCATCAACCAGCATGATGCCCGGGAGTTCCCGATAAAGGTCGAGCAGCGCTTGCGAAGAGATGCGTTCACCGGTGGGGTTGTTCGGATTGATAACGACCGCGTGCCGCACGCGCCCGGAGAGAATCAGCTCGGACAACGCCTCACGGGAGCGGTAGTACAAAAGCTGGTGCCCCGCGTTTTTCCAGCAGCGGGCGTGCTCCGCATACCCAGGCGCAGGCACTGCCACCGCTGCGCCATCTAACAGGCCCGGGAATCGCGATATCGCATATTGGCTGCCCGGCACCGGCAACAGGTGTTCCCGCCCCGCGCCGTAATATTCACTGGCTGTATCCATCAGCGGAGACTGATCCGCGGGCAGCGAGCGCCAGACGTATTCGGGAACCTCTCCCAGCGGGTAGCTCCAGGGGCTGACGCCTGTGGACAGGTCCTGCCAGCCGCCATCCGGTTCGCCGAACAATTCCGTGGCATGGGCGAGATTACCGCCGTGAAATGTCTTACTCAATTACAATTTCCAAACAAAAACATGTAACTACTCAATCATAGGGAACCTGCATTGGCTTAAGCGAGCCACCCTGTAGGAGCGGCTACAAACAAAAACCAAGAAGCATCATCAGCACCAGTGTTGCGGCAACGGCACGGGCAGCCAGAGCCTGCGCGCGGGGAATATCCGCCGCCGTTGCCACTCGGCCGGCAGTAGCCGGCTTTTCCTGCCACTGGCCGTGATAACTGGCACCGCCGCCGAGGCGAAGTTCGAGTGCCCCGGCGCCGGCGGCAATAACCGGGCCGGCGTTGGGACTGGCCCAGTGGCCCGCACAGCTGCGCCACTGCTGGAGCGCCTCCGGCCTGTTTCCAAACAGGGTGAAGGCGGTGGCGGTGATACGAGCGGGAATAAAATTGAGCAGATCGTCGAGGCGCGCGGCGGCCCAGCCGAAGGCGCGATAGCGCCGGTTGCGATAACCCCACATGGCATCCAGGGTATTGCTCAAACGGTAAATCAGCACTCCGGGCAGGCCGGCAATGGCAAACCAGAAGAGTGGGGCTACTACCGCATCGGAGGTATTTTCCAGTAGGGATTCTATAGCCGCACGCGCCGTTTGCGCTTCGTCCAGGTTATCGCAGTCGCGGCTGACAATGCGCCCCACCGCAGTGCGCGCACCGGCCAGGTTTCCCCGCTCCAATGCCCGGGCAACTGGCGCTATGTGGTCGCTCAATGCCTTCCAGCCAACCGCAAAATATACGGAACCCGCTCCGAGAATCAGTGCCCAGGGCCCCTGCACCTGCAGCGCCCGGTCCCAGAGCAGGTTGCCGGCCAACCACACCGGCACCAGCAGCAGTGCCACGGCCAGTATGCCGTACACCTTTGGGTATTTGGCATCGGTGCGATTGAGCTTGCGCTCGAGCCCGCTGGCCAGCCGCCCAAACCCCACCAGCGGGTGAAGGCGACGGGGCTCACCCAGCAACCTGTCGAGCAGCATCCCGAGCAGCAATGCGGCAGCGATTACCACAGCGCCACCAGGAGAATCAGGACCAGCAACTCACTCAGTTCCACCAGCGCACCCAGGCAATCCCCGGTGTAACCGCCGATCTGTTCGTGCCAGAAGCGCCACCAGTAGAGCACCAGCAGCGCCAGCGCCGAAAATAACACGCCGGCGACCAGGGGGCCGAGCAGTAAACTGACCAGGGCACAGGTGACCAGGGCCACCAGCCAGAGTGTCTGCACACCAGCCGTTTGCGCAGGTGCCACCACACCCTCGCTGCGGGCGTAGTCGGCCAGGGCCATAAAAGGCAGTACCACCGTGCGCGCGAGCAGCGGAGCCAGCAATACCGCCAGCAGCGATACGCCCTGTTCCCACAGGCTGGCCACAGCCACCACCTTGAGCAGCAGCACCAACAACAGCGCTACCAGCGCTACGGCGCCGCAGGCGGGATCATGCATTACCTGCAGAATACGTTCGCGCCTCGCCGATTTGTCGGCCATCTTGTGGCCGGCGCAATAGCCGTCCATGCAATCCGCCAGGCCATCGAGATGCAGGGCGCCAGTGAGGAGAACCCACAGGGTCACCATCAGCGCCGCCGCCAGCCAAGTGCCCAGGGGCGCGAGGATAATGGCGGAGAGCAACAGCAGGCTTCCCATCAGCGCTCCCACCAATGGATAGAAATACACTGCCCTGGCGGCGACTTCGGTATCTGAACTCCGCACAAACCTCCCCACCGGCAGGCGGGTGAGAAACATCAGTGCATAGAAAAATGCCTCGGTACCCCGGCGCAGTTGATCCCTCACATAGGGTTTGTCCCCGGTATGCAGTTTATCCTTGATATACATAGGCGGATTCCTGCGGGTAGAGAATATTCAGATTGCGGCTATCGAAATTCAGCGAAGCGGCAAAACCGTACCCGACCGTCAACTCCATCATGTCCGACGGCGGCATCCCGCGCGCCACCGAGAGCAGCAGCCTGATCACACCGCCATGGGTAACCAGCAGTGTCCTGTCACCAGCCCCCGCGCACGCTATCTTCTCCACCGCCGCCAATACCCGCTGGCGAAAATCCCCGTAGGGCTCACCGCCGGGCGGACCCACTTTGTCCGGTGCGCGCGACCAGGCCAGGCAGTGGTTTTTGTGCTCCCGCCAGATTTTCTCGATACTCTGGCCTTCCCACAGGCCGAAACCGAATTCCCTGACCCCCGGTTCTATACTCAGGGGCAGATTCAACTTTTTCGCCTGCTGCTCGGCGAAGGTGCGGCACCGCTGCAGAGGCGAGCTGACAATGTGCGTCCAGGGTCCGGCGAGCTGTGCCAGGCCTTCGCGCATCTGCCGCCACCCCTCTTCCGTCAAAGGCACATCGGTATCCCCGCGAAAGATATGCCCACCCTCGCAGGCTCCGTGCCGCAACAGATCAATCTGCACTGGCCACTCCGGCCTCGGCAAAAGTGGCCATTTGGTTGTGCAGCGCCAGGGCCTGGCGAATCACACCCGCCGCCATGGCCGCACCGCTGCCCTCGCCCAGGCGCATATCCAGGGATAACAGCGGCTCTGCCCGCAATTTGTCCAGCGCCAGCTTGTGCCCGGATTCATTGGATAAATGGGAGTACACCAACCAGGGCTCTATGCCGGGATTGATCGCCAGGGCAACGGCGGCAGCGGCGGTGGTGATAAACCCGTCCACCAGTACAGGCACGCCTCGCTGGGCGCAGCTGATATAGGCGCCCACCAGTGCGGCAATCTCAAAACCGCCCAGGGTCTGCAGCAGTTGCAACGGGCTCTGGCGTTTGGGGCTGTGCAGGACCAGCGCTTTTTCGATCACCGCTACTTTGTGTTCCAGGACCCGGTCATCAATGCCGGTGCCGCGGCCGGTGATGGCTGCCACAGGCAGCTGATACAGCGCGGCCAATATTGCAGCGGCGGCGGTGGTGTTGCCGATTCCCATTTCACCGCCGAGAAATACATCCGCCCCGACGACCTGATCGCGGCCGGCATTGAGCGCCATTGCCAGTTGCTCTCTGCTCATGGCAGGCTCCCGGGTAAAATCGCCGGATGCAGGCGCGATACGCGCGTCGATCAGATCGGGATGCTCGGGTGTCTCGCCGGTACAACCGAGGTTGACCACCTTGAAATCCGCCCCCAGTTTCCTTGCCAGCACACAAATCGCCGCACCGCCGCGACAGAAATTCGCCACCATTTGCGCGGTTACCGACTGGGGAAATGCCGACACACCCTGTGCGGCCACACCGTGATCGGCGGCAAAAACGCGAATGACAATGCGCTCGAGCTGCGGCTCGGCGGTTTGTTGCAACCCGGCAAAACGCACCGCCAGGCTTTCGAGCTGTCCCAGGGAGCCCGGCGGTTTGGTCAGATTTTGCTGGCGCGCGAGCGCCGCCTGGATAAATGTTTCGTCCGGTACCCGGGCGGGTACCGTCAGCCAGTCCAGATCCATAATTAACCTTTAACAGTTATGCTGAGCAGAGTGATAAGGCCCGCCACCAGCCTAGTTTCGTAGGATGGGCAAAGCGAAGCGTGCCCATCAAGGCCGCGGAAGATGGGCACGTCGCTTCGCTCCTTTGCCCATCCTACAAAGAGAGCGGGCCATTCAACCTCAACCTTTCAGTCGCAGTGGCAGGCCCGCCACAACCAGTGTCACCTGATCACAGCGTTCGGCCAACGCCTGGTGCAGCCAGCCGCTGGCATCCACGAATTCCCGGGACAGCTGCCCCAGCGGCACGACGCCCGAGCCGACCTCGTTGCTCACGAACAGCCAGTTGGGAGCAGTGCCGGTTGCCTGGCGCCGGTCCACTTCCGCCAGCAATTGCCCGCGCTCCTTTTCCCAGCAGCCGACGTGCAGGCAATTGCTGATCCACAGGGTCAGGCAATCCACCAGCACCCAGGTGTCGGGCCCGGAGATGCGCGCGAGGGCCCGCGCCAGGTGAAGGGGCTCTTCGCGGGTCTGCCAGCGCGGGCCGCGATCACCGCGGTGCCTGACAATGCGCTTTCGCATCTCATCGTCGCGCGCTTCGGCGGTGGCCAGGTAAATCGGGCTCTTATCGCCACACTGCGCTTCAGCGCGCTCCTGCGCATACCGGCTTTTACCGCTCCTGGCGCCGCCCAAAATCAATTGCATCGCAGCTAACCCCCGAGAATCACCGGTTTGCCCGTTTCCGGGTGAGAGAGTATCAATACCTGTGTATCGAATACGTCGCTCACCAGAGTGTCCGTCAACACGACTTCCGGTTCGCCCTGGGCGACGCAGTGGCCATTTTTTATCAGCGCCAGCCGGTCGCTGTAGCTGGCGGCGAGGGTGATATCGTGCACGGTCATCAGGACCCCCACCCCGGTTGCGGCAAATTCCCGCACGGCGCGCATCAACTGATACTGGTGGCCTATATCCAGGCTGGTCGCCGGCTCGTCCAGCAACAGTAGGCGGTACTGGCCCCCGGCATCCTCCGCCCGCCAGATTTGCGCCAGTACCCGCGCCAGTTGCAGGCGCTGCTGCTCGCCGCCAGAAAGCGTTGGATACAGCCGCCCGGCCAGGTGCCCCACATCCATCGCCTCCATGGCTTCGCGACAGATGTGCAGATCCAGGGCCGCGCCGGTGCTGTGCGGGCCCCGCGCCAGTGACACCACCTCCAGGCCGGTAAAGGCAAACTCCAGCGAATTGTGCTGGGTAAGCACCGCCACCCGCCGCGCGCGCTCGCGCGCGTCTATGCCGGCGATGGCCCGGCCGCCGAGCTCTATCACACCGCTGTCCGGCTGCAGGTCATTGGCAATGGCGCGCAGCAAGGTGGTTTTACCCGCACCATTGGGGCCGATAACCGATACCACCTCACCGGCGCTCACGGACAGTTCGGCGGCATGCAGCAGGCGCTTGCCCGCCACATCCACGGAAACCCCCGAAACTTTCAGTAACTTCAGCGGGCTCACCGGATCAGCTCCCGGTGGCGAACCAACAGAAAGACAAAAAAGGGCGCGCCTATCAGGGCTGTCACCAGCCCCACCGGCAGTTCGGTGGGCGCTATCACCGTGCGGGCAAGGGTATCGGCCAGCAGCAGCAGGCTGGCGCCGCCCAGCGCCGACAGCGGCACCAGCATGCGGTGATCCGGCCCCACGCACAGGCGAATCATATGGGGCACCACCAGCCCGACGAAGGCAATACTCCCCGCTACCGCGACGGATACGCCCACCCCCAGTGCCACCAGCACGATCAAGTGGGATTTCAACCGCTCCACATCCACCCCCAGGTGGCGCGCCTGGGATTCGCCCAGCAGCAGGGTATTCAGCCCCCGCACCGTGGATTTCATACTGAGCAAAAGCACAGCCAGTGTCGTCAGCACCAGCAGAGCCCGCGCACCGGTGGCACCATCCAGCCCACCCATGCGCCACAGGCTCATGCGCCGCAGGTTGGCGCTATCGGCGAAGTAATCCATCAATCCGGTTAGGCTGACAGCCAGTGCCTTAACGGCGATGCCCATCAGCAGCATGGTGGCCACCGAGGTGCCGTGTACGCCCGTGGCAACCCGGTACACCAGCCACACGGCAACCAGGCCGCCGGCAAAGGCGCCCAGGGATACGACTCCCAGCATACCGCCGCCGAACATGATCGCCGCACTGGCACCCACGGAGGCACCGGCGGTTACGCCGATCAAAGAGGGGTCCGCCAGTGGATTGCGAAACATGCCCTGCAGGTAGGCGCCACATACCGCCAGCACGGCGCCCACGGAAGCCGCCAACAGCGCCCGCGGCAGGCGAATGGCTCGCACGATATCGCCACCAAACCCCTGCAGTTCACCGCCGGCCAGGGCCCGCAATACGTCGGCAAAGGGCAGAGCCACCGAGCCCAGGGCTATGGCGACCACCAGGCTTGTGGCCAGCAGTGTCGCCAGCACGATGGACGTCCACAGGCGGCGCTGTATACGGTTGGCGGCAAGGTTCATTGGGCGGCCAGTCTGGCGAGCCAGCTTGCATCCAAATGCTGTTCGAACACTTCCGCCAGGCGTTCCAGCTGCGCCTCGCGGTGGGCGTTCAGGTCGAACTGTGCCGGGGATTGGGATGCAAAGCCGGCCCAGAGCAACAACTGTTCCAGTGCCTCGGGGTGATCGAAGAGACCGTGCATATAGGTGGCGAGAATATTGCCGTCCTCGCTCAGGGAACCATCAGTGGTTTCCCCATCTTCTCCATGCACTTTGAAAACACCCGAGGCCATGGCGGGGCCATTGGTTGCGCCGCAGTGAATTTCGTAACCGGTGAAGGGCACGCTGAGATTATTTAAGGTGAGTCGCCCGTGCCGGTTGTGGAGTTTTTTATCTTCCAGGAGTTCGCTGGAATAATTCAGATAGCCCAGACCGGTGGTGCGCCCGGGAGTACCTTCCATGCCATTGGGATCGTCAATAAACTCACCCAGCATCTGCAGGCCGCCACAGATACCCAGGATTTTGCCGCCGTAGCGCAGGTGTCGGTCGAGCTTGTTCCGCCAGCCGTTGGCGAGCAGGTGCTGTAAATCCGCGCGCACGCTCTTGCTGCCGGGCAGTATCACCAGGTCACAGGGCGGCAGTTCATCCGCCGCGGACAGATACTGGAAATCCACTTGCGGGTGCAGCCTCAACGGGTCGAAATCCGTGTGGTTGCTGATACGCGGCAATACCGGCACGATAACTTTTAGCAGCTTTGCGCCGCCCTGCCGCTGGGCGTTGTGAATGGCATCTTCCGCGTCCAGGAAGAAATCGGCCAGGTAGGGCAGTACGCCCAGTACCGGTTTGCCGGTTTTTTGCTCCAGCCAGTCCAACCCCGGCTGCAGGAGTGAGAGATCTCCGCGAAAGCGGTTGATGACGAAGCCTTTCACCCGTGCCCGTTCGCTGGGTGACAGCAGCTCCAGTGTCCCTACCAGGTGGGCGAAGACGCCGCCTCGGTCGATATCGGCTACTAGTATGACCGGGCAGTCCACCGCCTCGGCAAAACCCATATTGGCGATATCGTTTTCGCGCAGGTTGATTTCGGCGGGGCTGCCCGCGCCTTCCACCAGTATGCAATCGTACTGCTGGCGGAGGCGATCGAAGGATGCCAGCACTGCGTTTTTCGCTGTGGTCTTGTAGGCGTGATAATCCAGCGCCTGCATATTGCCCAGGGCCCTGCCGTGAATAATCACCTGCGCGCCGGTATCGGAAGCGGGCTTTAGCAGTACCGGGTTCATATCGGTATGCGAATCGAGGCCGCAGGCCTGTGCCTGCAGGGCCTGGGAGCGGCCTATCTCGCCACCATCGACGGTCACGGCACTGTTGAGTGCCATGTTCTGGGGTTTGAAGGGGGCGACCTTGACACCGCGTTTTTTCAGCAGCCGCGCCAACCCCGCCACCAGTGTGCTTTTACCGGAATCCGAGGTCGTGCCCTGTACCATAAGGCAGTTCATGCTGTGCGCGCCCTGTTAATACTCAAGTTTCGGAGTTCAGACCGAGCTGTGCAACTCCCAACCTTCTGGACTCCGAAACTTGAGTTAATAGTCCACACCCTTTCTGGCTTTGACGCCGGCTTTATAGGCGTGCTTTATATCCTTGATCTCCGAGACGGTATCGACCAGTTCCTGCAGTGCGCTGCCGCCACCGCGGCCGGTGATTACCACGCTCTGCTCGCGGGGGCGGCTGGCAATGGCTTGCAGCACCCGGGTTTCATCCAGGTACTTGTAGGCGATCATATAGGTCAGCTCATCCAGCACCACCAGGTCGACGCTCTCGTCGGCGAGCAGTTTTTCCGCCTCGGCCCAGGTTTTTTCCGCCTCGCGGATATCGCCGCTGCGGTCCTGGGTATTCCAGGTAAAGCCGGTGCCCATTTGATAGAGATACACTTGCGGGCAGTGGTTTTTAAGGTAAAGCTCCTCACCGGAGAGCTGCGCGCCCTTGATAAACTGCACCACGCCCACCTTCTGGCCGTAGCCCAGGGCGCGCATCACCATACCGAAAGCAGAGCTGGATTTTCCCTTGCCGTTACCGGTGAGCAAAACGGCCACGCCCCGTTCGATATTCGCGGCGGCGATGCCGGCATCCACCTTGGCTTTCTGCTTTTGCATCGCCGCCTTGTGGCGTTCGTTCTTGCTTTTCTCCTGCTCGCTCATAGTCGCCTCAATGGGCGCCCGCATCGCGAGCACCCTTTTCGTAGATTAAAAAGTAACCTCGACACCCGCATAACCGGAGGCACCGGCGGTGCGGTAACCCGGCACTTCCACATAGGACTTGTCAGTGAGGTTTTCACCGCGCAGGTATACCGTTACCGAGGGGTTCAGTGTATATCGCAGGCTGGCATCCAGCACTTGGTAGTTGTCCTGTGCCTCGCCGCTGGTATCCACGGCACCCCGCGCTGCGCGCAGGTTCAGGGAGGCGCTGAGCGTATCCACCGGTACATAGGTGAGGCCGATGTTGGCCATGTGCTCGGGCATCCGCGCGCGCGGCGCGTCGGCGGCGTCCTCGGCATCGGTGTAGGTGTAGTTGGTGTTCAGTACCAGGGTGTCGGTCAGGGGCGCATCCGCGATCAGTTCTACCCCGCGCGAGCGGCTCTCGCCATCGCTCTGGATATACCCGGTCCAGTTCACCAGGTCAAAACCTATCTCATGATCGATTCTCTGATCGAACAGCACGGCCTCCAGGTGCAGGCCATCGTCGCCGAAGTACTCCACGCCGATATCAATCCCTTCGCTTTCTTCCGGCGAGAGGGCGGCCAGTTCTATACCGTACAGTTCCAGTGCCTGGTTGTTGTAGTCGGTTTCGAACAGGCTCGGCGCGCGGAAACCCGTGCCGTAGCTGGTTTTCAATTTGAGCGAGCCGGCGGCAAAGGCGTCGATCAGGTAGGCGCCGCTGAGGCGCAGGCTGTCGTGATGACCGAAATCGTCGTTATCGTCCCGGCGCACGCCGGCGGTGAGATAAAAAGTATCGGCGTAGTTGCCCTGGTATTCGGCGTAGAGGGCCCATTGGTCCCGCTGCAGTTCTCTTACCGAGTCCTCGCGCTGCTCCAGGCCATAGACCAGGGCATGGGCATCACTCAGGTCGGCGCGGCCGGTGAGGTTGAGTTTTTCAATCTCGCCTTCGGTATCGTAGGAGACCGCCCCCCCGGCGAAGTTTTTGCGGGCAATTTCCGTGCGCGAGTAAGCCAGCTGGTTTTCCAGTATCCCGGTTTTGTGGGTCATGCTTACGCGGGCATTGGTCTGATCGAAGTCGCCTGTGCAATCATCCACCGCGGGGAAACTACAGCGGTCGAACTCGTTGGAGGCATCGGTATCCCGCGCCACCGCTTCCAGGCGCAGCGAATCGCTGATGTTCCAGCCGCCACGCGCATGCAGGGTGGTATTTTTGTAACCGTCGTCATCGCGCAGCTCCTTATCGTTCAGGCTGGTATTGAAACCGTCGGTGTCGGCGCGGGTCGCGGAGACAAAATAATCGGCGGCTTCCCCACCACCGCCAAGGCTGGCGCTGTAACGCTGCGAGCCGAAGCTGCCGCCCTCGGCGGCAATGTTGACTTCCGTATCCTCTCCGGTGCTTCGGGTGCTGATATTGAGTACGCCGCCGGCATCGGCGCCGTACATCATGCCCTGCGGGCCGCGCAACAGCTCCACCCGCGACACATTGCTGCTCAGGATATGCTGGATGGGCGCGCTGGCCTGGAGGTCCGTGGGGTCGGAGACGTCCACACCGTCGATTCGCACCAGGGTGCGGAAGCCCGCCTCGCCCCGCACTCGCAGGGAGCTGACCTTGCCCATGCCGCCGGAGTTGCTTACGGAGACGGAGGGCATGGCCCGCAGCACATCCGCCAGGGCGGTAAAGCCGCGTGCCTCGATCCGCGCTTCATCCATCGTCGCCACAGAGGTGGCCACCTGGCGTAACGGCATCTCCCGGCGGGAGCTGACCACCACGACGGTTTCCAGTCTTGGGGTTTCCAGGCCGGGTACGATCTGGGCATTATCGGTCGTCTGCGCCGCAACAGGCGCACTGGAAGCGGCAACCACTGCCGCAGTGAGAATAGACTTTTTCAAGGTTCAATCCCTAAGTTAGGAGAGCTTGGGATCGAGGGAGGAATAGCAATGCGGACGCCGGGCGCGATGATTCGTATTGCCAGATGGTAGCCCTCCGCTCCATCACGGTTTGATATCGGGCCGGTATCGGGCTGACAGCATCTTCTGGGAGGGCTGATCACCGTTGCGGGGGCAGCGCCGGATTTCCGGACTTCCCGTTTAACCTACTCAGCTATAACACCGCCAATTAAAGACGGGTCATGCAGCAGGCACCTGATATCGTGGCCCGCAATTTACGAGGCGCCGGACAAATTGTCAATTTGGCGGACAGGAGTTCAAGTCGCTCCCGGACAACGCCCGCGGCTCTGGTGGCAGCCCCTGCCGGTAGCCCATCCCCACGAAAGCAGACCGCCAGTATGAGCACAGTCATATTCACCGCAACTACTTCCCTCACGCCGGCATCACCCCCGCGAGCCAGTCGAACATACGCTGGTCATAGAGGCTGCGCGCCTTGGGTTCGCAGTGCCAGTTGGCGCCTTCCGCGGCGGTGAAGCTGGCGATGGTTTTCGGGCAGGTGAGTGCGTTGTAGACCTCTGCGGACTGCCCGGGCCAGAACTGTTCGTCCTCCGGATCGGCGACAAACATCGGGCACTGAATCCGCCCGATCACGTCGCGGACGCTGTACTGGCGCACGGCCTTGTACAGTTGGTAGTAGCTCTGCACGCCGTAGGGTTTCATTCTCCAGAGGAGGTTCTGGCGCAAATCCGCGCTCTCCTCTTCGAGTCCGGTATCCATGGCCTCGTTGAAATCCTTTTCCCTACCCGCGTTGAGAAGTTCGATCATTTCCGGCGGCATATAGCGGAAAAAGGGCGTGAACACATCCATCACACCCGGATCGGCAATACCCGCGGCGATCCGGTGTTCGAATGCCAGTGCGCGCAGTATCCAATAGCCTCCCTGGCTCAAACCGGAGAGGGCGATCCGCCTCGGGTCCACGTCCAGCCGTTCTTCCAGGAAATCCACCACCGGCGCAATGACTTTTTCCCAGTCGTGGCGGAAGGGTATGCCGTGCAGCCACAGCATCGCATTCTGGCCGGGGCCGTCGAATACCAGCGCGGCGTAGCCCCGTTCGAGCGCCGCCGCCACTCCGAATTGCCACATGGCACTGGTGGCGCCGTCGCTGCCGTTGTTGAAGATAATCGTGGCCCTGCGCCCGCCGCTGCTGTTGGGGCGGAAGAAATAGCCGGGCAATGAAGCTCCTTCATAGGGAATGTAAACTTTCTCTGCCGGCGGGCTCAGCCCGGCGCAGAACTGCTCCCAACAGTCCAGGTGCCGTTTCCAGGCGGGCACGCCCCGGGACGGGTCTTCGGTGCCGTCGATAAAAATGGCGGAAGCGGAAAAATAGCCGGCGGCACGCAGAAAGGCTTTCCTCGCACTCACCGGGTGGCCGGCCGCGGCGCAGCCTTCCGCAATTTTCTGTATCCGCTCCGCGAGTGCATGCCACTCCCGATACCATTGCTCAAAATCGCCGGAGGGAATACGCCCTATTGTCGAGAGGATCTCTCCCGCGTCCGCCGCGCCATAGTAACAGCCGCCGAGGAGGATCTGGGTTTCAAAGTCCATCTGCTCGTGCTGCATGAAATACTGCTTTCGCTGGGTTGCACTCATTGGCACAGCTTTCCCTCAAGGTGTTTTGATGTCCCTAAGTTTAGACCGGGGGATCGGATAGGAAGCTCGGGAGGCGCGCCCGGGATGGCGGGCGGAGGCGGGGCGCTATTCGCGTGCAAGTCACGGCGGGGTTCCCGCCCGGAGCCTGGATTCGCTGCCGGGCGGTTTCCGCCGGATTTCGGCGCCGGTGGGCTACCGGTCCGGAACGTCGCTTTGCTCCGGGCCGGCGCTCAATGGGGTGCTGTCGGAGGGGCTGACGAACTCGCGGATAAAGATTTCCCAGAAGGCCATAAACAGCGCCGCCAGCAACGGTCCTATGGCGAAGCCGCTGATGCCGAACATAAACAGCCCGCCCACGGTGGAGAACAGCACGATATAGTCCGGCAGCTTTGTGTCGCGGCCGACCAGGATGGGGCGCAAAAGGTTGTCCACCAGCCCGACCACCGTGATGCCGTAGACGATCAGCACCGTGGCCTTGATCGGCTCGCCGGTGGCGTAGAGGTAGAGGGCGGCGGGAAACCAGATCAGCGCCGCGCCCACCGCGGGCAGCAGCGACAGTAGGGTCATGACCACGCCCCACAGCAGCGGTGCCGGCAGCCCCAGAATCCAGAAGATCAGCCCGCCCAGGGCGCCCTGGGTGACCGCGACCACCAGGTTGCCCTTGATGGTGGCGCGGGTGACCTCGGCGAACTTGGCCAGCAGCAGGTGTTCGCGTTCATCCCCCAGGGGCAGGGCGCGGATCAGCAGGGTCACCAGCTTGTCGCCGTCGCGGATGAGGAAGAAAGTGAGGTAGAGCATCAGCCCCAGCATCACGAAAAAGTTGAGGGTGTTCTGCCCCAGGGCCAGGGCGTTTTTGGCCAGGAAGCCGCCGGCGCTCATCACGCCGCTGAGCAGCCGCTCTTTCAGCTGATCCAGGTCGACACCGATCCGCTCCAGCAGGGAGTTGATGCCGGGAAAGGCGCTGTGCACCTGCTCCAGTTGCTGGGACAGGTCTATCTCCCCGCTCTGGATTTTCTGGTACAGGTTGACCCCTTCGTTGACAAAGGAGCTGGCCACCAGCAGTACCGGGATCACCACCATCACCACGCACAGCAGCAGGGTGAGCAGCGCCATCGAATTGCGCCAGTTGGGGTAGCGCCGCAGAAGGCGGCGGTACACCGGGTAAAAAATCAAGGTGATGGCACAGGCCCAGAAAATCGGGGTGAAGAATGGCTTGAGCAGCAGTGCGAAGGCCAGGGTGACCAGCAGCAAGGCAAGTACAAACGAGCGCTGTTCCAGCTTTTCCTGCACTTGGGTTCCTCTCGCAGAGATTTTATTTGTCGATGACTTTCGATTTGTAAGTTGCAGGGCGGATAAGCGAAGCGCATCCGCTACCGAATGCCGGTGGATGACTACCCTACGTCTTGTTGGTTTCGCGGGCCAATGAAAGCAGATCGGAGCAGTTTTTACCAGCGCCGGTAGCCACAGGTGTCCACGTGAAAGCGGATGCCGCTGTAGATGCCCAGCCCCATGTTCCATTGCTTGCCGGATTTCTTATGGATCTTGCGCAGTACGGGCAGCAGCTGTTTGCGGGTGAATTTGTGCTGGGGCACCAGGTCCACGCCGCAGAAGTGCAGGTGCTTGCTGGCATTGGCCCCGCCGGCCTTGCCGTTGTAGTGGGGGGTGCGCCAGCCGGAGAGCACCACGACCGGGCCGATGCGCGGAATGATTTCCCGCTGTATCACGCGCAGGGTGTTCACCATGGTCCCCCATTGTTCCATAGGCGGAATGGCGAAGGGCGGCTCGCCTACCAGCAGCCAGTCGCTGCCCTGGCGCAGCAACTCGTAGGGGGGCACCACCTTGTCCACCCTTTTGAACTGCAGATACTTCTCCAGCATGGCGAAGCGTAAGCGGTTGTCGCCGCGGCTCAGGAATTCTTCGAATAGTTTTTCCGAGGCGGCGGGATAGCCCTGGATGTCGTAGACATCCGGGGTGGGTCTGTACTCCTCCGGGGTGACGACGCGCTCGGCCAGTTCCCGGATTTTGTCTACGGTGAGCACCACCAGTGAGAGCAGGCCGATAAGCACCAGTATACTGATCCAGATAAACCGGCGGCGCTCGATATGGATGTCGACGTACTCTTCGTCCTTCCTCTCATGTATGTCCATAGGGAGAATCCATCACTCACCAGCTCCGGTAGCCACAGGTGTCCACGTGGAAGCGCACATCGCTGTAGACCCCCAGGCCGAAATTGCTCTCGGGGCCCAGGCGCGCGTGCAGGCTGCGCAGCTCCTCTATCAGTTCCTTGCGGCTGATATTGGATTGGGGCACCAGGTCCAGGGCACAAAAGCTCCCGTGGACCCGCCCGTTGGCACCGCCGGCCTTTTGGTTGTAGCTGTCGCTGCGATAGGCGGAGACGATCTCCACCGGGCCCACAGCCGGCTTCACCCGGTCGCGCACCATCGCCAGGGTGGCAATCATATTGCGCCACTGGTCCTGCGGTGGAAGGGCAAACGGCGGCTCCTCGATATCCAGCCAGTCGGGGCCCTGGCGCAGCAGGTTTGCCGGCGGGGTTACCTCGCCCACTCCCGCGCGCTCGAGGAAATCCGTGAGCTGGGCCAGCTGCGCGCGGTTCTCCTCCCGGCGCAGGAAGGCTTTGAGGCTGCGATGGTCGGCCACACGGTAGCCTTTGAGTTCGTAATAGGGTCTTTCCAGGGATTTCAGGTGGAGGTACAACCACAGGGCGACCACCACCACCAACAGCAGCGCCATGAGCGCAAGCAGTACTCCCCAGTTGGTCTTTTCCCCGCGGGACAGCCGGCGGAAGCGGGAGAGCAGCGGCGTTATAGGGTTGATTGGAGGTAGTGACATGGGCCGTGTATCGCGCTATTCCTTCAATCACTATAGCCACCAAAAACAAAAAGCCGCCGCAGATTGCTCTGCGGCGGCTCTTGGGGGCCGGACTGAATGGCACTGCGTTAAGGGACGGCAGGGCAACTTTTGTAGGATGGGCAAAGCGCAGCGTGCCCATCAAGGCCCGGAAGGGATGGCACTAAGTTAAGCGGAATCCCCCTGTAGGAGCCTGCTTGCAGGCGAATTGAGGTCGCGGCAAGGTACCGGGAATGTTCGCCTGCAAGCAGGCTCCTACAGCGCAATCCTCAGGGCAGGAGCAGCTCGGAGCTTAGCTTAGTGCCATTCAGGCCCGGAAGATGGGCACTGCCCATCCTACAAGGAGAAGCGGCTTATCTTTGTGCCAATTTGGGGCTGGACGGGGATCAGGTCTGGGGGGCGATGGACGCGATCCGCCAGTGATTGATTTCCCGTGCCAGCAGCGCCGGGGCCTCCAGCGGCAACATATGGCCCGCTCCGGGCAGCTCGCATACGGGAGCGTGGCGGGCAATGGCGGCCATCCAGTCGCGGTTCACCAGCCGGTCCAGCTCGCCGTAGCAGTAAGTCACCTTTGCGCCCAGCGCCGCCAGCGGCTTGTACAGGTCCCGCCGATCGCTGGTGGCCGACAACTGGGACACCAGGACGGCCTGTCCCAGACGCTGGTCCATGGCCTTCATGCAGTCGGTGATGGCGCGGTTGGCCAGGTTGGCCGGCGCCACCATCTGCGCGATCTTGCGGTCGCTCAGGCCGCCGTAGCCCTGACGTTGAACCCAGGCCAAAAGTTGGCGCCGTTGCTTCACTTCGTCTACAGGTAGGGCGCAGGGGCTGTTGGCAGAGACCATGACCCGCGCAAAGCGGTCCGGCGCCGCCACTACCAGCGCTGCGGCAAGGTAACCGCCCAGGGAAAAACCCAGCAGATCCACCGGCGTGTCGGGCAACTGTGCCAACAGCGCCCGCACCAGTCCGGGCACCGAGTCCGCATTGGGAATCGGGATGTGAACGAGCGGTTGCTCCAACTGCGGACGCAGAAACTGCCACAGCTGCTGGTCGCACATGGTGCCGGGAATGGCGTAGATGGGGGATGAGTCGATCATGGTCGAACCGGGCCGGCGCCTGTTGCCGGCCAGCCTCGTATGGGAAACTTGCAAAAGACGGACAGGACACTGGGACTTAGGCCTGTGGTCCCGCGGCTTTCACCTCGTGGCTCACGTTGAATTTCTCAATATTCTCCGCGAACAGCCCGGCCAGCTTGCGCGCCTGCTGGTCGTAGGCCGCGGTGTCGGCCCAGGCGCCGCGGGGGTTCAGGTAGCCCTTGTCCACGCCCGGCACCTCCAGCGGGATATCCAGGTTGAGGATATCCAGGTGCTCGGTCTCGACATCTTCCAGCGCGCCGCTCTGGATGGCGGCGACCACCGCGCGGGTCACCGGGATCGGGAAGCGCTTGCCCTGGTTTTGAGAAGAGCCGCCGGCGCCGCCGGTCCAGCCGGTGTTGACCAGGTAGACCCTGGAGCCGAAGTCCTCGATGCGTTTCATCAGCAGGTCGGCGTACTCTCGCGGCGGGCGCGGCATGAAGGGTGCGCCGAAACAGGTGGAGAAGGTGGGGTGGATGCCCGCCTCCGCGCCCAGTTCGGTGGAGCCCACGCGGGCGGTGTAGCCGGACAGGAAGTGGTAGGCGGCGGCTTCCTTGGACAGAATGGACACCGGCGGCAGTACGCCGGACACGTCGCAGGTCAGGAAGATCACGTTCTTTGGCTCGCCCGCGCGGTTTTCCGGCTGGCGCATCTCCACGTGTTCCAGCGGATAGGAGCAGCGGCCGTTCTCGGAGAGGCTGGTGTCGTCGTAGTCCGGCACGCCGCTTTCGTCGGTGACCACGTTCTCGACGATGGCGCCGAAGCGGATGGCCTCCCAGATCACCGGCTCGTTCTCGCGGCTCAGGTTGATGGTCTTGGCGTAGCAGCCGCCCTCGATATTGAACACCGCGCCCTTGGCCCAGCCGTGCTCGTCGTCGCCGATCAGGTAGCGCTCCGGGTCGGCGGACAGGGTGGTCTTACCGGTGCCGGAGAGGCCGAAGAACAGGCAGGTATCGCCGTCTCTGCCCACGTTGGCGGCGCAGTGCATCGACATCACGTCTTTTTCCGGCAGCAGGAAATTCTGCACGGAGAACATGGCCTTTTTCATCTCTCCGGCGTAGCGCATGCCGGCCAGCAGCACCTTGCGCGCGGCGAAGTTGATAATCACGCAGCCGTCGGAGTTGGTGCCGTCGCGCTCCGGCTCGCAGACGAAATTGGCCGCGTGCAATATGCGCCACTCCTCCTTGCCTTTGGGATTGTACTTGTCGGTGCGGATGAACATGTTGTGCGCGAACAGGCTGTGCCAGGCGGTCTGCGCGGTCACGACGACGGGCAGGTAGTGGTCCTCGTCCTGGCCCACGTGCAGTAATTGCACGAAGCTGTCGCCGCCGGCGACGAATTCGTCTACCCGCTTCCACAGGGCGTCGAACTTGTCCTGCGGGAAGGGCCGGTTGATGCTGCCCCAGTCGATGCTGTCGACGGTGGAGGGCTCTTCAACGATAAAGCGATCCGCCGGGGAGCGGCCGGTGCGGGCGCCGGTTTCCGTTACCAGCGCGCCGGTTTCGGAGAGCCTGCCCTCACCGCGCGCCAGCGCCTGTTCCACCAATTGCGCTGGCGCCAGGTTCCTGAAAATCTGCGCCGTGTCGTCCATCTGTGCCATTCGTCGATTACCCGTGTTGTATCTAAAGAAAGTAGTCGGGCCGGCGCAGAAAGCGGCGACCGGGCAAATTCGGGGGCGCATTATGGCAAACTTCAAATTACCCGGATAGCAAGTCTGGTCATTTTTTATTCGATGACAACGCTATCAGGGAAAATTTTGCGTTGTTTTATTTGTTTTGTTTATTATGAATTTTTAGATAATAAATTGCATGGATTTTTGTTTGGCGATGGCGCCATTGTAGGTGCCCATGGCCGCGATCGGAGTTCGGTAGATACCCGGAGATTGATCGCGGCCATGGGCGGATGGCCGCCCCGCCGCTCCTACAGGGCACACTCATTGCGAGTCCCGAGTCCCGAGTCCCGAGTCCCGAGTCCCGAGTCCCGAGTCCCGAGTCCCGAGTCCCGAGTCAATGCATCGTGTGCGGCGGGGCGCTGAACAGGGCCTCTATCTGCTCCCGGTCGAAGCGGTACTGCCTGTTGCAGAACTGGCAGTCGGCGGCTATCTCTCCACCCTGCTCTTCCAGCAGCTTGTAGACCTCCTCCGGCCCCAGTGAAACCAGTGCGCGGGCGCTGCGCTCGCGGGAGCAGCTGCATTTGAAGCGGATATTGGCGGTGCCGAGATGCGCCGGCGCCAGCTGGTGGAACAGGCGGTGCAGCAGCTGGTCGTGCGGCAGACTGTGCAGTTCCTCCGCGGTGACGGTTTCCGCCAGGTGCTGGGCGGTCTCCCAGGCGTCGTGATTCTCCGCCTCGGCGGCGGCGTTGTTGCCCGGCAGCACCTGCAGCATGATGCCGCCCACGGTGTCGGGGCTGGATTCGATCCAGAAGCGCGTGGCCAGCTGCTCTGACTGGGTGAAGTAGTCCTCCAGGCACTCGGCCAGGGTGTCCTTTTCCAGCGGCACTATGCCCTGGTAGCGTTCGCCCTGCCGGGGGTCCAGGGTGATCGACAGCACGCCCCGGCGGCCGATCAGCTCGCGCAGGGTGCCGCCCCCGGCGATCTCCGCGCCCTCGGCCACGCGGGCGATACCGCGCAGGTCGCTGTGGTGGGTGCACTCGGCGAGGATCAGCGGTACGTCGCCCTCACCGCGGGCCTGCAATATCAGCAGGCCCTCGAACTTGAGGGTGGTGGAGAGCAGGCAGGCGGCGGCGAGGAACTCCCCCAGCAGCTGGGCGACCGGTTGCGGCAGCCGGTTGTTCTCCAGCACGGCGCGGTAGGCTTTGGTGAGGGTTACCACCTGGCCGCGGATATCGTGGTGGGAAAAGATAAAGCGTTCCAGCTGGTCTGACATGAACGGATTGCCTCGGCAAAAAACGCGGGATTTTAGGGGGGTGCCGCTTCAGCCGCAAACGCGGCTGATCTCCCGCTTCAACAGCTCCGCCTGCCGCTGCCGCTCGCGCTCGGTCATTTTCACTTCTTTGCCGTCTCCGCCCACGAAGGTTACGGGGCCCTGGAGAATGCGCAGTTGCCTGCGTGCGTTGTGGCAGGCTCGGGCCATCTGTTGCCGGTGCTGCAGCTCTTTCCTCTGCCGGCGGCTTTCGTACTCCTGTTGCAGCTTGTCCTGCTGTCGGGGGGCCTTCTGCGGGGCGCCGCCATCGGCGCTGTTGATGGGGCGCAGTTCGCCCTCGACATTTTTCGCCGCGGCCTGCGCCGGCGGGCGGTCGCCGAAGTGGACCTTGCCCTCTTCATCGACCCAGCGGTAGACCTCTTCGGCGGTGGCCATGGCGGCCGACAGCGACAATGCGATAATTCCAATCCCTGCTCTTATCACGATTTCTTTTCCTCTGATCACTGGCCGCCGATCACTCGCCGCCCTCCCCCTGGGCCAGGGTGCTGAACAATCCCTGGGAGTGGCGGTTGGGGATGTGATAGGTCTGCAGTATGAAGGGCTGCTGTTCGCGCGCGTCGGCGGCGTCCAGCACCATGCGATAGCCGGCCTGGTCGCGCAACTCGACGAAAGACTGCTCATTGCTTTCCATCAACTGGGCGAATTCCTCGAAGTCCGCGACCGGCGAGCCGTTGACCGAATCGATAATCCAGTTTTTCCAGTCGTGGTAGCCCAGGTTCACCGCCGCCGGCAGCACCTTCAGCGCCACCACCAGTTCGCGGCGCCGGGCGTCGCCCCACTGGTTGCGCGCGTAGAGGTAGTCGATGGGCGCCTTGGAGTGCCAGTTGTTGCCCCAGCGTTTGATGAGGTTCATGTTCAGCGGCACGAACACTACACCGCCGTAGATGTAATAGCGCGGGCGCTGGTCGTACTGTTCGCTCAGCACCAGCGAGCGCGACGGCGGCGCTGCGGCCAGTTCGATCTGCGCGCTGCGCACCTCGCCGTTGCGGGAGAAGCGCACCGGCAGCTGGTCGCCCACGTGGTACTGATCCACCGCGTAGTGGTAGTTGGTGCGCTGGTTCTCGCTCCACTCCACGGTACGGTCCGAGGCCACCGCGTAGCCGTCCACCTCCAGCAGCACGTCCCCCGGGCGCAATACCTGGGCTGCGGGCGAATCTTCGAAGACCTTCACGATCAGCGCGCCCTCCTGGCTGTCGTCGAGATCCGCCGCCTGCTTCATGGCCGGGCTCTCCATGCTCTGGGTGATTGCACCCAGCTCGGGGAAGCCCTGGTGCACGCCGTCCCCGGCATCCTCCAGCACGTGCTCAATCACGCTGGGCGGGACGAAATAGCCCAGGTTCTCGGCGCCCTGGCTCTGGTTGGTCTGCATCGCCACGCCGACGATACGGCCGTTGGAGATCACCGGTCCGCCGCTGTTGCCGGGATTGATGGCGGCGTCTATCTGCCCGGCCATCAGGTAGCTCTCGGCGTGGGCGTAGTACTGGTGTTCAACCCGCGAGAGCACACCGCGGGTGATGGACAGGGACTTGCCGCCGATAGGGTAGCCGTACACCGTGACTTCTTCCTGTAGGTCCGGCAGTTCGCCCATGGCCAGGGGGCGGGTGCCCTTGAAGAAGCTGTCGTCCTCCACGGTGAGCAGGGCCAGGTCCGCATCGTGGGATACAAACTGCACCCGGGCGCGGAATTTCTTCGCGTCCCCGTGGCGCTGTACCTGGATAAAGCTGCCGTTGGCCACCACGTGGGCGTTGGTGAGGATACGCTCGCCATCGATCACCGCGCCGGAGCCGGACAGCTGCTGGGCGTTGAGCAGTGCCCAGGGATTGAAGTAGTCCGGCGCCGCGGCGGTGGTGTAGATCTTGATAATGGAGCGCTTGAGCTGCTCCCGTTCGCGGCTGTCGGCGGCGGCGGGCTGGGTGAATATCAGAAGCAGGAGGGCGAGGGGGGCTAGTCGTTTCATCATGGGCGGCGAAGTTATTGCTTGGTGTGGCGAGTTTAGCAGTTGGTGCAGTACTCCTGTAGGAGTCTGCCTGCGGGCGAAAATTCCCTAGTGTCCTGTATGGTACCTAGCTGCTTAGCGGCCCGCTGGTGTCACTAACACTAGTCCTGGTCGCGCAGGAAGCGGTGAATCTGCCGGCGCTGTTTCTTGTTGGGGCGCTCGCTGCGGATGCCGGCGTTGCCGGCCCGTCGCTCGGCGCTAGCCTGCTCGCGCCTGGCGATACTGGCCTCGGTTTCCCGGTACAGGGTGCGGGCGACATCGGCGCCGCGGCGCTGGTCGGACAGGGCCAGCACCTCCACTTCCACCAGGTCCCATCCCTGGCGGATGCCCAGGGTGATGCCGGTGGTGATCTCCTTGCTGGCTTTGATCCGCTGGCCGTCGGCGTGCACCTTGCCGCCCTCGATGGCCTGTTTGGCGATGCTGCGGGTTTTGTAAAAGCGTGCGGCCCAGAGCCACTTGTCGATGCGTACTTTGTCCATTCAGGTGCGGGTTTGATTACTCAATTGAAAGGATTTGTGCCCGTAGGAGCGGCGAGAACCAGCCGCGGCTCGTTTCAAATAATCATTATCTCATCGAACTGGTGAATCGCCGGAAAATCGGCGATCACCCGCATGGGGCCGCGGCTGTCCGGCTGGCGGATGCACAGCAACCGGCCGATGCCGTAGTCGCGGGCGGCGGCGAGTACGCTCTCGTTGTCGTCCACGAACAGGGTGCGGGAGGGCTCAAAGTCGATATGCTGCCGCAGCGCGGCCCAAAAATGTCCGCTCTCCTTGGCGTGGCCCAGGTCGTGGGATGAGACGATGCCGTCCAGCCAGCGGTCGATGCCGGTGATCTCCAGCTTGTGGGCCAGGCTGTCCGGGTGGGCGTTGGTGACCAGAAATGCGCGCTTGTTCAATTGGCGCAACCCTTCGAGAAAGGATTCGGTCTGCGGGCGCAGGGCGATGCGGTCCTCGATCTCGCGCAGGATGGTGGCGATATCCAGTTTCAGTTCCCGGGACCAGAAGTTCAGGCAGTACCATTCCAGGGTGCCGCGGCGGGCGTCGATCTGCGCGCCCAACCGCTCTTCCGCCTGTGCCAGCGGGATATCGTGGATCTCCGCGTAGCGCCTGGGCAGGTGGGTGAGCCAGAAGTGGTTGTCGTAGTGCAGGTCGAGCAGGGTGCCGTCCATATCCAGCAGCACCGTATCGACGTCTTGCCAGTCGAGCATGGGGTCAGTTTACCTCTCGTATAGGCCATGTTCCTGTCGCCCTTATTAATGCCCCCATTATGCCCGCGCGCGGCCCAGCCCGTACAGCAGCATCAGTTGCGCGAGCAGAAAGGCACCCGGATAGATCGCCGCACGCGCCGTGAAGGCCAGTAGCGGTGCGGCGGGACTGTGACAGCGGATTCGCGACGGTTGCGGGGGACCCGGTCATGGCTTTTCGCGCGTTTTTCTTGTATTTGTGTGGGGCAGTATTTGGCAAAGGTTATCCGACAGGCAGATCAGGAGAGCGTCGCGCATGAAGGCAGCCAATATTCTCGAAACCATCGGCAACACACCCCACGTCCGCATCAATCACCTGTTTCGCCCGGATATCGAGGTGTGGATGAAGGTGGAGCGCTTCAATCCCGGCAGCAGTATCAAGGACCGCATCGCACTGTCGATGGTGGAGGAGGCGGAGGCCAGCGGCGAACTCAAGCCCGGCGGGGTGATTGTCGAGCCCACCTCCGGCAACACCGGCGTCGGCCTGGCGATGGTGGCCGCGGTGCGCGGCTACCGGCTGATTCTCACCATGCCGGAATCCATGTCGGTGGAGCGGCGCAAGATCATGAAGGCGATGGGTGCGGAAATCGTGCTGACGCCCAAGGAGCGCGGCATGGGTGGCGCCATCGAGCGGGCCCGGGAGCTGCTGGAGGAGAACGCCAACAGCTGGATGCCGCAGCAGTTCAACAACCCCGCCAACGTCAAGGCGCACCGGGAGAGGACCGCACAGGAAATCCTCGCGGATTTTCCCGAGGGGCTGGACTACCTGATCACCGGCGTCGGCACCGGCGGTCATATCACCGGCTGCAGTGAGGTGCTGAAAGAGCATTTCCCCGAGTTGAAGACCTTCGCGGTGGAGCCGGAGAAATCGCCGGTGATTACCGGTGGCGAGAAAGGCCTGCACCGGCTGCAGGGAATCGGTGCCGGCTTTATACCGGAAATCCTCAATATCGACGCCCTCGACGACGTTATCCTGGTCAGCGAGGAGGACAGCTTCGAGATGGCTCAACAGTGCGCCCTGAAGGAAGGCATCTTCGTCGGCATCTCCTCCGGCGCCACCCTGGCGGCGGTAAAACAGCGCCAGGACCAGCTTCCCGCCGGCAGCCGGGTGCTGATATTCAGCTACGACACCGGCGAGCGGTACCTGTCTATCGAGGGGTTCTTTCCCGCCTGA
The DNA here is from genome assembly GCF_051659245.1 of Microbulbifer sp. Lineage (NCBI taxonomy): Bacteria > Pseudomonadati > Pseudomonadota > Gammaproteobacteria > Cellvibrionales > Microbulbiferaceae > Microbulbifer > Microbulbifer sp. The sequence goes on along the minus strand of NZ_JBOFOC010000194.1, from coordinate 32,145 downwards.
AAAATTGTTCAAGTTGAGCCGTAGGGTGCGCCGCGCGCACCACTGCGGAGCCGAGCCCCGGTGCGCACGGCGCACCCTGCGGTCGGTTTACCGGTGGGATCGCCGCAGCCGATGCGTATAATCCCCCGCTCATACAAGTTGGAGTGATTATGGACAAGGCGTTGGATACGAAGGTGTTGGTGAAGCAGGTGATCGACATCTGCACCCGCGCGGGCGAGGCGATCCTCGAGGTGTACAACAGCAGCGCCGAGCTGGAAGTGGATACCAAGGCGGACGATTCCCCGGTCACCGCCGCAGACCTGGCCGCCCACCGGTTGCTGGCGCCGGCGCTGGCGGCGCTGATCGAAGGTGTGCCGGTGCTCTCCGAGGAACAGGAATTCCCGCCCTATAGCGAGCGCCGCCAGTGGAAGCGCTACTGGATCGTCGACCCGCTGGACGGCACCAAGGAATTTATCCGCCGCACCGGCGAGTTCACCGTGAACGTGGCGCTGATCGAGGGCGGCGAGCCGGTGCTGGGGGTGGTGCACGTACCGGTGCTGGATATCACCTACGGTGGCTGCAAAAACAACGGCGCCTTCAAGCGCAGCGCCGGGACTGAACAGGCGATTCGCGTGCGCAGCCTGGCGCCGCGCCTGGAGGCCGGCGAGCCGGTGGAACTGGTGGCCAGCCGCAGCCACGGCGCCGGCGCCGTGGACCGGCTGGTGGAGTGTATCGAATCCGAACTGGGCACTGTGGCCTGCAAGAATATGGGCAGTTCGCTCAAACTGTGCCTGGTGGCTGAGGGCGCCGCGGACCTGTACCCGCGCCTGGCGCCCACCTGCGAGTGGGATACCGCCGCCGCCCAGGCGGTGGTGGAGGCCGCGGGAGGCGTGGTCGTGGATGACAAGTTCCAGCTGTTGCGCTACAACACCAAGGATTCCCTGCTCAATCCCCACTTCTACGTCATCGGCGATTCCGGATTCCCCTGGCGAGAATTGCTCATAAAATAACCAATTTCGTCTAAGCTCTACTGTAAGCCAAGTTTTCGGGCGACCCGGTTCGCCCGGCTGTCTGTATTGGTAGAGGTAGAGCCATGACCCGCCCCCGCAGCGCTCACGTCAACATCAGCGAGAGCGAGACCCGCAAGCTGCGCCAGCAGCTGGAAGTGGAAATCACCTGGCTGAACCGGCAACTGGAGGAGCTGCAGGGCGCGGAGACCGACCTGGACATCTCCCTGCTGCAGACCTACCGGGAGATGATCTTCTCCCGCCGCGCGCTGCTAGGCCGCATTCCCCGCTGACCGGCTCCCCCTCTCCCTAACCCTCTCCCCCCAAGGGGGAGAGGGTACTGGAAGGGATTTTTTCGCGCGCAAATTTGCCACGAAAAACTGAAAGCCGTCTACGCTTGGTACGTTAATGTAAAAGAGTAACGTCCGATGCGTTATCCGGTTGTGGTTCACAACATTGAATACGCCGGCTTCGGCGCCATAGCGCCGGACCTGCCCCATTGCCACTGCCACGCCGACACCCTCGACGCCACGCTGCAGAAAATGGCGGAAACCATTTTGCAGCGCCTGGAAGAAGTGCGCGCCGCTGGAAAGGCGCCGCCGACGCCGGGCAATATCGAAACCCTGCGCAACAACCCGGCTTTTGCCGGCGGCATCTGGGCCATTATCGACGTGGCACATTCCCACCCGTCCCCCAGCGCCGAACCCTGAATACCGGTCGGTAAATCGTTTGCACCAAGGAAGGTTGTGATGAAAAAAATCCTGTTTGTCCTCGCTTTTCTCACCTCATCCACAGCCGGCGCGATAGGGTGGAACAACCCCATCGAAGGTATCTGCGCCGGCGAGTACCGGGTGATTACTACCCTCGGTTCGGGGCAGGGCGATCTGCAGATCGAGAACGACCAGGATTTTTTTGGCCTCGCCAGTATCGGCATCACGCCCACGGTGGGAGTTTGGCAGGTGGAGCTGCGCTACTCCCATTTCGACGGTAGCGGTGTTTCCGTCGACCAGTACGGCATCAACTTCAAGGTGGATTTCAGCCTCGCCTGCGACGTGCAGTGCCTCTATTGGATGGCGGGCTGGAACTACGGCGAGTTCGACGTGGACACCGTGGAGCAGCACGGCTTTGTGTTCCTGGTGGACGACCACGACGAGCGGAGCTACTGGAACGCCGGAGTCGGCTATCGCTACAACTGGACGGACGATTTGGATACCTCGTTGGAGTACAACTACAACGATATCGATCGGGTGGCGGGGGTTGACCTGGGGCACCTGCGTACGTGGACGCTCAATCTCAGCTACCGTTTTTAGCACAAGCCGGCAAGTTTGATCGCGGCCATGGGCGGATGGCCGCCCATGGCCGCGATCAGGCTTTCAGGTTAACTAAAAAGCATAGGAAAGGCTCATATTCACCCCATCCTCCCGCGCCAACTGGTAGCCGTTGTAGTGCGCGGAAATATCCTCCACCCACTCCAGCCCCAAGCGTATACCGGCCAGTGCACCTCCCTGCGCCACCAGATTGAAACCCAGCCCCAGGTCCAGCATCTCACCGCCGTAGTTGCCCTGCAGATCCGCCGGGCTCGAGTGGTTGTGCGGGCCCGTGTAGTGACCGTCGATATCCCCCTCTTTGGAGTACTGCAACCGCGCCGACAGGCTCAGCCAGTCGGCCACGCGATAGGCGCCCCAGGCGCTGGCCCCGTAGCGTTCGCCGAAGACAAACCCGGAATCGTTTTCGCTCTCCATGGGCAGACGCGCGGAGAGCTGGGCTCCCCAGCTCAGCCTGTCCAGGGCGCTTGTGTAAGTGAGGGAGGGCATCAGGTCCCAGGTGCCGGTGCCCAACTGCATACCGTAGTGGACGAAGGTGCCGTCGGCATTTTTCTCGTTCACCGAACCGGTGGGCGCGCTCACCGCCAGGGTTGCGTGCAGCCGCTGGGCGCCGGCGTCCGCCAAGCGGAAGAGTCCGCCTACCACCGTGTCGCCGGTGCCGGAAACCCGGCCCCTGTGGCTGCCCATCTCGTGGCCGCCGTGCATATCGCCGTGGCCGCCGCCGGTCATCGCCATGTCCATTTCCATGGACATGACCTGGGGCATCAGCATCAGGGTCAGGTCGTCGGACACCGCGTACATGATGTCCAGCATATGCATTTCCATGGTCATACCGGTGGGCATCATCGAATAGCCGGCCGCGACCAGGTCCGTCGCACCCACCTCGTCCGAACCGCGATAGACCCCGGAATATTCGTCGCGCACGGCGCGGTAGCCGAACATCCACTCACCTTTCGCGTGCAGGTGATCGGCCATCACCCCGGCGGGGGCGTGGCCTTCAGGTAGATAGAAGGGCGCTTTGTTATCGTGGGCAAAAGCGGATTGGGTGGCGAAGCCGGCCGCTACGGCCAGCAAAGTCAAATTGAAGTGTTTCACGGATTTTCTCCTGCCATAGGTTCGCGCACCGCAAACGTTTTGCAGTGCGCAAATTAAAAAGTTTTTTCGTAACTGCTCACTCGCAGGGAATGTGCGTTGGCTTAAGGGAGCCACCCCGCCGCTCCTACAGGGGTGAGTAGTTACGTTTTTCTTTCTAGAGATGCAGGAAATTGGGAGGGGCGCGCTCGGGCGGCAGAAAATAGCGGTGCCTTTGAGCGGCATTTTGAACGGGGCCGGCAAAGGAAGGGGAAATCCCGGCGATACTCGGGAAAATTTCCGCAGAGCCGGTAACCGCCGCGGTGGCGACGGAGGAAAAGCTGCAGTGGTTGTCGGCAAAATTCTGCGCCGTGGGCGCATCGTGCTGGTGGCCGGCCGGATGGTGGTGGCCGTTGTGGCGCGGGGCGAGCAGTTCGAGCAGCAGCGCACTGCGGCTGTCGCCGTGGCAGTATCCGTAGGGAGCGCCGCCGGCCAGCGGCGCGGGCATAAAGCCCGCGGGCACCAGGCCGCGCACCGCGAGGAATACCGCCAGCAGCAGTACGGCCTGCCAGCGGTGTAAATTAAAATTTCTGCGTTGTGCCATCGTACTTATCGGGTTCGGCTTCGACAGCGGGTCTGATCGCGGCCATGGGCCGCTCCTACAAGGGTTATTTCCGGCTGTAGGAGCGGCGGGGCGGCCATCCGCCCATGGCCGCGATCAGAGTTTCAGGATAACTACGAACTCAGATCCCACCGCTGCGCTTAAGGCGCCAATAGTGCAGTAGGGTGCGCCGTGCGCCGGCACTGCGCCCGGACCGTTCTGGTGCGCACGGCGCACCCTACGCAATCCCGCTTGTACTGCTCAGATTCTACCGCTGCGCTTAAGGCGCCAATAGCTCTCCACCAGCGCCATATGCAATTGCGCCGGCTCTGAGTCTACCACCAGTACGTTGCGCGCGCGCAGCTGTTGCAGCAGGCGTGCGCGGCGGTGCAGGAAATCCCGCGCGGCGGTCCGGTCGATGGCGCTGTCGAAGTCGCGCACCGGTTCGCGCACCAGGTTATCCAGCGCGGTCTCCCGCAGGCTGGCGACCATCACCAGGTGACGGCGGCTCAGCAGCTGCACCGCGGCCAGCAGTTCGTCGCTGTCCTCGTCGCGCAGGTTGGTCACCAGGATGACCAGGGCGCGGCGCTGGTGCCGGGCCAGCAGCTGCTGGGCGGCGCCGCTGAAGTCGCTGTGGGCGGTGCCGGAGTGCAGGTCGTAGACGTGGTTGAGCAGCAGGTTGATACCGCCCTCCCCCTTTACCGGCGGCAGTTCGCCGTCGCCGCCGCCGGTGGCGAAGGCGTGCAGGCCCACCGCGTCCCCCTGCTTGATCGCCACGTAGGCGGACAGCAGCAGCGCGTTGAGGGCGTGGTCGAAATGGCTGAGTTCGCCGTCCTTGGTGCGCATGCGGCGGCCGCAGTCCAGCATGTAGACGATTTCCTGGTCGCGCTCGTCCTGGTACTCGCGGCTGATCAGCTTGCGCATGCGCGCGCTGGCCCGCCAGTCCACCTGCCGCTGGCTGTCGCCGCGGCGGTATTCGCGCAACTGGCGGAAATCCATGCCCTCGCCGCGGCGCTGCTGCTGGTGCAGGCCCAGGTAGCGCAGGCTCTGCTCGGTGCTGAGCGCCTGCAGCGAGGAGATGCCGAGGAAATTGGGGTAGACCTTTACCATCTGCGGTTCGCCCAGCAGCACTTTTTTCTGCCACAGTCCCCAGGGGGCGTCCGCCAGCACTTCGATGCGGCCGAAGTCGGCGCGGCCGCGATGGTGCGGTACCAGGGGGTAGTCGATCTCCACCTCCTGGTTGCAATCCAGCTGCGCGCGGCGCGGCAGTGCGCGGCTGTGCAGCTGGTCGGGAAGCTGGTCGCTCACCAGCAGCGCAAGCGGGCGCGGGCCGAAATTGCGCAGGGTGAGCCGCACCCGGTTCTCAACCCCGAGGGCCAGGTTGCCGGGGAGCCGCCGTTCGCCCTCCGCTCCCCACACTTTGCGCCCCACCAGCCAGTCCAGCAGCGCCGCCCCCAGCAGCAGGGCGCCGGCGCACCACCAGGCGGCGGCGAGCCCGTCGGCGGCGCGGGGCAGCCAGATGCGCGCGGCGCTGACCGCCAGCGCCGCCAGGCACCAGTAGCCGAGCAGTATTACCAGGCGGCGGCTCGGTCTCACAGTCGGGGCGCTTCCACGGTGTCGATAATCTGCGCCAGCACCGAATCGGCGGTCTCGCCGTCGATCTCCATATCCGGCGACAGGCCCACGCGGTGGCGCATCACCGGGATGGCCATGGCCTTGACGTCATCCGGCAGCACGAACTCGCGGCCCTGGATCAGCGCCTGGGCGCGGGCCGCCTGCAACAGGCCGATACTGGCGCGGGGGCCGGCGCTGCGGCGCAGCTGCGCGCTTTCGCGGGTGGCGCGCACCAGGCGCACCGAGTAGTGCAACACCTGCTGGTCTACCGCGACTTTGGGTACCAGGGCCTGCAACTGTTGCAGCTGTTCGACGGTGAGCAGGCCGACCGGCTGTTGCAGCTGCTGCTCGATGCGCCCGCTGCTCGCCGCCGCGGCCAGTTTCAATTCCGCCTCCAGGCTGGGGAAATCGATCAGCACCTTGAGCAGAAAGCGGTCCAGCTCCGCCTCCGGCAGCGGATAGGTGCCCTCCTGCTCGATGGGGTTCTGGGTGGCCAGCACCATAAACGGGCTGGGGGTGGGCAGGGCTTCGCCGTCGATGGTGACCTGCTTCTCCTGCATCACTTCCAGCAGCGCCGCCTGGGTCTTCGCCGGGGCGCGGTTGATCTCGTCCGCCAGCAGCAGGTTGGTGAACACCGGGCCGCGGCGCACCTCGAAGCGGCTCTCGCCCATGTGGTAGATGGCGTGGCCGGTGACGTCCGCGGGCATCAGGTCCGGGGTGAACTGGATGCGGCGGAAGCGGCCGCCGAAGCAGTTGGCCAGGGAGCGCACCAGCAGGGTCTTGCCCAGGCCGGGTACCCCCTCGAGCAATACGTGGCCGGAGGCGAGCAGCGCGATCAGCACCTGCTCCACCACCGCCTCCTGGCCGATCAGCAGCCGGTTGATGGTGTTGCGCAGCAACGTCAGCTGGGCGCCGACGGCCTGCCATTTTTCGGTTTCCGCGGATTGGTCTGTGGGGGTGTTCAGGGTTTCGCTCATAGTGCGGCCTCGATTTGCTGCAGTTTGCGCATCTGTTCGGTAAAGGTCTCTTCGCTCCGGGGCGGGTCGCCCCAGAGGGTCGCGGCGACGGCGGACTCGTCCAGCCCGGTCTGGGCGGCCAGTTGTGTGCAGAGTTTGCGTCGCACCGGCGGACTGGCCCGCTCCCCGCCCAGGCGCCGCAGCAGCGCGTCCCGCTGCTGGCGCACCAGGTTTTCGCAGTGCCCGGCGCGCCAGTAGTAGTGGCCGCAGGCGGAGATATGTTCCAGCAGCGAGCGTCGCGCGGTCTCCGGTTCCGGCGCGCGGGGGCCGAAGCGGCGCGAGCGGTACAGCAGCCAGGCGAGCAGGGCCAGGGCGCCGGCGAGGAAGAACTCCCCGGCGTAGCGCCGCGCCAGCTCCCCCAGCGAATCGAAACGCGGCCGGGTGAGGAAAACGAAGTCGCCGTCGGCGGCGAGCAGGCGCAGCAGGTAGGCGTGGTCGAAATGGCCGATGCGGTCCGATCGCCAGAGGCCGCCGTCCGCCACAATGGTGATCAGCCCGTCGCCGCGCTCGAACTGCATAAAGGGCACGCCGGTGTCATCGCGGTGAATTTTGGCCCAGAACACGGGGCCGTCGCCAACCTCTTCCCCCTCTCCGTCCAGGGCCGGGTGTTGGAGCAGGTGGCGGCCGGTGAAGTGCAACCGGTACTCGTCGCCGCCTCCGGTGGTGAGGGTGACCAGGTCCTCCGGGTCCACATCCGGATTGCGCGGCGGTTCTTCCTCTTCGGCGGGCTCCTCTTCTTCCTTTTGCCCGTCTTCTTGCCTCCCTTCGCGCAGGCGGCGGTTGTGTTCGCGGAGTATTTCGCTGGCGCTCTTGCCCTCGAGCTCCTCCGCCTCTTCGCCGAGGAGTTCGCGGAAGGGGTGCTCGAAGTCGATTCCGTCCCGCTCCTCCAGGGAGACCTCCAGCCGGTCCAGCAGCCAGTCCCGCTCGCCCTCGCCCGCGATGTGGGCCACCACGATGGCGTGGCCGCCACTCTCCACCCAGCCGAGCAGGTCGTCCGCGCGCTTGAGGTTATACGCCTGGCTGGAGCTGGCCAGATAGAGGGTGTCGTCGGGGGCGAGAGTATTCAGTACGGAGATATTGTCCCCGCGCCGGGTGTGCAGGCCGTCGGCGGCGAGGAACTGTTCCGCGGCCAGGTAGGGATTGCGCCGGGCCTCCGTTCCCCAGCCGAGGTCCACCTCCTCGCTGTAGCGCTCGAACAAATACAGGAAGGCGGCGGTGGCTGCGGCGGCGATCAACAGCGTTGCAACGAGAAAGACCCTAGTCATGGGCAAACACCTCCCGCCACTGGCCGCACAGGGTCTGTACCCGCGCCGTTTCCGGCGCGCGGTGGGCGTAGGCGAGTTGCTGCCAGACCGCGGTCAGCTGTTGTACGAAGCCGCTCAGCGCCGAACTCACCGGCGGCTGCTCTTGGTTCCCGCCCCGGCGGCGCTCCACCAGCCGCGCGCACTCGCGCTCGGTGAGATGGTCGCCGAACTCAAAGAGATAGTCCTCGATCAGGTGGGACAGGGTGGCGCGATACAGCAACCCCAAGCCGGCCCGCTGCTCGCCCTGTTGCCACAGGCGCAACACTTCGGCACACACATCCGCCGGCAGGCTGGACTGGCGCACGTCCAGGCCGAACAGGGTCTCCGGCGCGGCCTTTTTTTCCCGCGGGGGCTTACTGCGGAATTTCAGCGCCCGGCCGAGTTGTTCGCGGTAGTGCCAGAGCAGGTAGACCGCCAGGGCGACGGCGCCGATCCACAGCAGTACTTCCAGCAATCCGGCAACAAGCGGGCCCCAACTGGCTCCGCTGTCCTGTGGAGACTCATCCGTGGACAGCTTCTCCAGCCACTCGATAAGCGCTATCAGCCACTCGGGGAAGGCTTCGTCCTCCCGCTCGAACTCCTTCAGGCGCCATCCCCTGACGGTCTCCATCCGATGGAAATCCTCGCCCGCGAGGATTTCGTCGACCTGCTCCCGCGCCTGTTCCGGACTGCCCCCGGCCTCGGCGCGGGCTTGCAGCGCCGGCGCCGCGGCGAAAATGCCCAGGGCGCACAGCAGCATCAGCTGCGCCGCCAGGGGGGCGGTCTTTTCGCTGCGCCGCTGGCGCTCCACCAGGTTGCGGAACTGTATCTCGATATCCCAGGCCTCCAGCTCGATGCGCCGGCCGATATACAGGGAGAAGCCGCAGACGATATAAAAGGGCGCGACCGCGGCCATCACCAGCAGGTAGAGGCCGTTCAGCGCCCACACCAGCCAGGTTTCCCCACTGCCCAGAAAGGGCACCCAGTCGATCTCCACCTGTTCCGGTATCAGCAGGTAGATCAGCGCCATCAGCGCCAGGGAGAGAATCAGTTCCAGGTGATACCCGGTGAGCGTCAGCCAGGTGGCGGCGCTGGCGTGCTTGCGGTGCAGCACGCCGATGCGCGCCCCCCGCGCCGCCCCGCTGCTCTGCTCCAGCAGGGTCACCGGCATATCGAAGGAGCGGGTGGGGCTGAGGCGCCGCCAACTGAGCCACGCCAGCCAGTCGCGGCGGTTGACGGAAAAGAACTGTTTCAGCGCGGCGCCGGCGGACATTTTCTCGCCGAACAGCGCGCGGCTGGCGATCAGCAGCGGCAGGCGGTCGTACACCGGCTTCAGCCACCACACCAGGAAGAACCCCCATCCCGGGGAGTCGCGCAGCAGCAGCGCCGCGATCCCGAACGCCAGCGCCGCCGGCAGCAGCCACACCACAAACAGCGGCCACCACAGTCGCCGCGCCAACGCCACCCCCAGGTCGATGGATTCCCAGGGCGAGCGCAGTCGTGCGCGCACTGCCAGCCGGTTAAGGTCCACGGTTCGCCTCCCCGCGTCCGGCGAGAGCGAAGTAAGCGATCACCAGCAGCCACAGCGCCGCGCCCACGCCCAGTTTTATTCCAATCCCCAGTTGGGTACTGGAGGACCAGAAGGCCTCCAGGAAGGCGGCGATCACCAGCATCGCGAAGGTGCCGTACATGATTTTCATCGCCTCGACACCGGCTAGGCGCAGTGCCACCAGGCGGCGGTGGCGGCCCGGGTCGATCAGCGACTGACCCAAGCGCAAGCCGGCGGCGCCGGCGAAGACGATGGCGGTCAGTTCGAAGGCGCCGTGGCCGATCACGAACGGATAAAAGGTTGATACGAAGCCCACCCGGGTGATTTGCCCGAACACCGCGCCCAGGTAGACGCCGTTGAACACCAGGAAAAAAATCGAACCCAGGCCGAATAGGATGCCCCCCGCAAAGGTGCGGAAGGCGATGCCGATATTGTTCTTGATGTAGAAGCCGAACATCATCAGGTCGGAATCGGAGCCGCGCTCGCGGCCCAGCACGCGGTTGGCCGGGTCGTACATGGATTCGAACTGCATCACCTGCTCCGGGGTCATCACCGCGTAGATCAGCGCATCGTTCCAGTAGCTGCCCAGGCCCAGCACCAGCGCCGGCAGCACGAAGAGCGCGGTGGCCAGCCAGACGTAGCGGGCCTGCTCGCGGATCGCCCGGGGAAAGCCGGCGGAGAGATACCACAGCCAGGTGTTTTTGCGCAGGGTCTGCTGCTGGTAGACCCGGTGGTGCGCGGCCATCACCAACTGGTTGAGTCGGTCGATCAGGCGGTTGGTGTACTGGCGCTCCACCGCCACCGCAAGCTGCTGGCACAGGCTGCGGTAGGCCGCCGGCAGGTCCAGGCCGGCATCGCCGCCGCGCTTGAGCCACTGTTCCAGCTGCTGCCAGCTCTCGCCGTATTTGTTCTCGAAATCGTTCTGTTTCATCTATCTGGAACCGAGCAGCCAGCAGCCCACGGCGCGCAGGTACTGCAAACCGGTTTCGCCGGGTTTGCCGGTCACCGGCTCCAGCAGTCCGGCCAGCTCCCGTTGGCGCGCCTCGCTGAGTTCGCCGTGGCGCTCCGCCAGGCTGATTACCGCCAACTGGTCCTGCAACTGCAGGCCGCGGGGCGGCGCCAGCGGCGCGACCTTGGGCAGCTCCGGTCGCTGCCCGCCGGCCTGCCGGTAGACCACCAGGGTGCCCGCGGCCATGTCCCCCAGGCGCTGGAAGTTCTTGTTCAGAACCATGGACAAAGTGCCGGCGGCGTAGCCGAACGGCAGGAAGTCGGCGAAGCGCAGCAGGTTGCGCAGCAGGGAGGCGCCCCAGGATACGGGGGTGAGATTGTCGTTGACCACGATCAGGCCGAAGGCTTTCTTGCCCGGGGTCTGGCCGTTGCGCACCACTTCAAAGAATACCGGGTAGAACCACTCCAGCAGGAAGGAGCACAGCAGCCATATCCCCGTACCCGCGCGATCGGCGAACGCCAGCGCAATGCCGAGCGCGAGCAGGATCAGCGAGCGGTAGAAGACATCCACCGCATAGGCGAGGATGCGCGGCACAGGCCCGGCGGCCTGTGCTTTCAGGTCGATGCCCTCGGGGGTCTCGATACTGTAGGCGGTGTCCAACAAACCACCATCCCCCGCAAATTAAGCGTTTTCCGGACCGGCACCGAAGACTTTGCGGTACACAACGCCATAGGCCACGGCTACGGTGGGGATCGCCCAGATCAGGCCGATCAGCAGCGCGAGGCCGCCCACCACGTAGATCACCAGGCACAGCAGCAGGAAGCCGAACATGGGGAACCAGTGCTTGGTGATCGTCTTGCGTGATGTCTCCAGAGCCTGCCAGGGGCCCAGGCCCTTGTCCACGATCAGCGGGATCGCCAGGATATAGGCCACCATCAGGTAGATGCCGGGGATGATCAGCAACATAAAGCCGATGACAATCAAAATCGACATCAGAATATTGCACACAACCAGCGGCACTATCTTGTCGAAATGAGAAAAGACCTCGGTGCCGGACACCGTTTCATCGCGGGCGATCTTGACGCCGATCATCAGCATCCCGGCCACCAGCGGCGCGGACAGGGCGGTGACAATCAGTTGGTGCAGCAGTGAGGAAGTGAGAGTTACGTTCGCAGCGTTCGCCGGATCGAAGGCGGGATAGCCGGTGATCAGGCCGGAGATAAAGGTAATAACCCCCACGGCGATCGCGTAGAGCAGAATGCCCAGCCACACAGTGCCCTTGTGGCCCTTGATGCGGCCCCAGGCCTCGCTGATGATGTCGCCGACGGAAATCGCATAGTCCCCCGCCAGTCCTTTTTCCAGAGAGCCGTAGTCCCCACTCTCTTCCCCCGCAGTCAGCTCCGATTCCGGGGCTTTATAGATGTCACTCATTGTTTTGATATCCTGTCTCGGTTCTTTTTTGTTCAGAGTCACAGAGCCCATCCGACCAATATCTCACAGCCGCACCCCCTGCGACAATCCCACAGCAGGATTAGGCGATCGGTGCGGGAGGCTATAAGATCGGCGGCGGGAAAAGAGAGAGCGCGTACTATGAAGAAAGGATTGCTGATCTCAGCACTGCTGCTGGCACTGTTCGCCGGCGGCTATACCGCCCTGCCCTGGTACACCGCGGAGCAGATAGTGCGGGCCGCGGAGGCGGAGGACATCGAGCGGCTGCGGGGCTACATAGACTTTCCCACCCTGCGCGAAAATCTCAAGCTGCGCCTGCAGCAGCGGCTGCGCGAATCCATGGGCGAGTCGGTGCCGGAAGAACTGAGCGAGTTGCTCACCGCCGGTGCCAACCTGTTTATCGTGCCTATCCTGAACCAACTGGTAACCCCGGAGGGCATCGGCGACCTGCTGCGCGGCGGCAAAAACCTGCGCGAGTTCGAGCGCGAACTCTACCGGGATTCACTGCCGGACGGGGAGCCGGTGGAGCCCGACCCACGGGAGCGCGAAGGCGACTGGCGGCTGTTGGGCTGGCACTTCGTGGACTTCAACCGCGTCGCCGCCGACTGCGGCGACGACAACGGCGCGCAGTTGCGCCTGATACTGGAGCGCCAGGGCCTGCACTGGCGGCTGGTGGATATCGCCCTGCTGGACCGGAAAGAAGAATTAAAGTGGACCGGAATTTGATATGAAAATGGAAGACTCCCTCAACGTATTCGGCGATCCCCTGCTGCCCTGCAGCACGGACCCGCTCACCGGCTTTTTTCGCGACGGCTGCTGCAACACCAACGAGCATGACCTCGGCTCGCACACTGTATGCGTGGAAGTCTCCGAGGAATTCCTGAATTTCTCCCGCGCCCGGGGCAACGACCTCAGTACCCCCATGGAGGAATTCGGCTTCCCCGGCCTCGAGCCCGGCGACCGCTGGTGCCTCTGCGCCGCCCGCTGGCTGGAAGCGCAAAAGCACGATATGGCGCCGCGGGTCTATTTGCAACGCACGCATGTGAAGGCATTGGAAATAGTGCCGTTGACGGTGTTGCGGCGGTACGCGGCGGATCTCAACTAGTTGCGGAATGGCTCTGGCTTTCTGTAGGAGCCTGCTTGCAGGCGAATCCTGGAGCTTAAACGACAGCGGTTAGGTAACTGTTTCTCGTAGGATGGGCAAAGCGGAGCGTGCCCATCAGGCGGTCGAAGATGGGCACGCTCCGCTTTGCCCATCCTACATAAAATCACCGAGATCAGGACGGCAGAAAGTCAATCGAGTAATTCAGTGTGGCCCGATCCACATTGGCCGCTCCAAAGTTGATAAGGCGGATTCTGGCCAGCAGTTTTCGCTCCAGGCCCGGGCTGTTCAGTTCGCTGCTGACCAGTTTTATTCCCGAAACAGTGCCGTTGGGCTCGATGATCAGCTGCACGGTGACCTTGCCCTGTAGCGTGGGGTCGCGGCGCAGGGCGCGGTTGTAGATGGCGTAGATGGCGCTCTTGTTGGCTTCCATGACGCTGCGGATGGATTCCTCGGCGCGGGCGGATTTTTCGCGGCGCGCTTTCCGGCCCGCTTCCCGGGCGGCGCCGCTGGCCTGGGTGTTTTCCACCACCGTGGTCTCCCGCGCGGCCAGGGATTGGCCTCCGGTATCGCGGCTCAGTTTGCCGGTGTTGACGCCGCCGCTGGCGGTTTTGGAGCGGTCGGAGATCAGTGAGCGGTCTACGGTTTTCGCGCTGGTGGCGGCGCCGGCTGCCAGCTGGCCGCTACTCACTTCCGCGATATCGACACTCTCGCGCATCGCCAGCAGGTCGTCCTGCATCTGCATCAGCCCGCTGTTGGCGGCTTTCTTGCGCGCGAGCTCCACTTTTGCCGCCGGGGGTTTTTCCTGGATTTTGGGCTTCGGTTCGGGCTTTTTCGGTTCCGGTGCTTTTTTCTCGGGTTGTTTTTTCTTCACCGGTTTTGGCTTGGGTTTTGGCTCCGGCTTGGGCAGGGTTTTCTTTTCCAGGATCACCTTGGCCAGTTGCGGTGGAATCCGCTCGGCCTGTTCGCGGGTGAGTTCCGGCACCGGTATCAGCGCCATGACGACGCCCAACAGGAGAAACGCGATCAGGCCGTGCTTGAGAAAGCGGGCGAACCTTCTGTCCTCCTCCTCGCTGGCGGACCAGGGCAATATCGTTTCCTGGAACAGCCAGGGGGCGCATTGGGGGTTGATTGCACTTGCCATATCAGCTGCCGGCCCCCGTCTCCGATGGGTCTTCCGGCGTTGTCTGGTTGACGGCGAAAGACATATCGCGGAAATCAGCCGCTGCGCAGGTTTGCATAATCTGTTTCATCAGCTGGTAGGGCACCATTTCGTCCCCCATAATGGTCACCGCTCGGCCGGCTTCCTTCTTTTCCTCCGGCAGGGGCCCCGCGCGCTCGGCGTGGTATTTCAGTTCCGCCAGCAGCGGTGCTATCTGTCCGGCATTGCCGTCGATCTCATCCACGCGCGCGACCAGGCGCTCGCCCACGAACAGCTGTTCGCCGTTGACGCGCACCAGGGTGGTCAACTCGGGTTTCTGGTTGGAGGTGGAGTCCGGCAGTTTGATGGTCTTGTCGGTCTGCAGCACTTCCACATCCGAGGAGTTCACCAGCAGGAAAAACACCAGGATAGTGAAGATATCCATCAGCGAAACCAGGTTGAGTTTCGACTGCTGTTTTTTCTGCCGCTGTTTGCGCTCTTGCAGCTTGGCGGCCACATTCAAATTCATCTTATTGCCCCGCTGTGGTTTCCAGGGATTGCCCTTGGCCCCGGGGCGCATCGCCCAGGGATATCTGCGGGAAGAGTTCCGCGTCCACCACCGACGCGGCCACCACCGCGCGATAGCTGCGCGCGGTGTCCATGGCGGCCACCAGGGTTTTGTAGGGGGTGTTCACTTCGGAAAGTATCACCAGGTCTTTTTTGTCGATGGATTTTTCGCGCAGCTGTCGTTTCACTTCCTGCAGCACATCCGACACAGTGTCAAAATCCGGCTCGCCGTCCCGATGCGGTATGCGCTTGACCCGCATGCCCGCCGGATAGTTGATATCGATATGGGACTGACGCAGCACCACTTCCAACTGCCGGTTTTCCTCGCCGCTGGGACCGCCGTCGCTGAGGCCGGGCAGGTTCAGTTTGAGCACTGAGATGTGCGAGAACACCATATTGAGCAGCAGCACCGGTACCAGGATGGTCATCAGGCTCATAAATGAGGTGATGTCCAGTTCCCCGTCCTGTGTTGTGCGCCGGCGTATATTGAGTTTGAGCATGATCGCTTTCCGTCAGCCCTTCGCGGCCCGCTGCTCCGCCATCTGTGCGCGGCCCATGGTGAGCAGGTTGAGGTACTTGACCCCGGCCATCTGCAGGCTGTCGACAATCTCGTTGGTCTTGTTCTGCAGCATGGAGTAGAAGAGCAGCAGCGGGATCGCGGAGATCAGGCCGAAGGCGGTGGTGTTCATGGCCACGGAAATACTGGAGGAGAGCATGGAGGCCTTTTCCGACGGGTCAGCGTTGGCCACCGCGGTAAAGGCGGCGATCAGGCCCATAATGGTGCCCAGCAGGCCGAGCAGGGTGGCGATATTGGCCAGGGTGGCCAGGTAGCTGGTGCGCTTTTCCAGGCGTGGCACCGCTTCGAGGATGCCCTCTTCGATGGCCAGGGCGATATTTTCGTCCCGCTTGGCGTACTGCATGGTGCCGATGCCGGCGGCTGCGATGCGCCCCATGGCCGCCTTGCTTTCCCGCGCCAGCTGCAGCACACCGTTGTAGTTGCGCTTTTGCAGCATCGGCAGCACCTGCTGGTAGGCGCGGCGGTTGGATGTCTTGGCGAGGGAGAGGAATATCCAGCGCTCCACCACCATCACCAGGCCGATCACCAGTACCAGCGCAATGGGGTACATGAAGGGGCCACCGTTTTGAAAGAAGCGCAGCAGCGCCTGGGTGAATTCCATGGTCAAAATCTCCGCGAATATAAATTGCTGATTATTTTATAGGCGAACAGGAACGGAGCTCCGTAGCCCTTCGCCTGCAAGCAGGCTCCTACAGATTGTAGGGTGCGCCGTGCGCACCGCAGGGTCGCTGCGGGTCTGGTGCGCATGGCGCACCCTACAATTGTTTCTTCTCTTCTTCATTGGACTGCAGCAGTTTGATCTCCCGCTGAAATTCCGAGTAATCCCGGTGCGCAAACACATCGCCTATCGTCTGCGGCAGGCCGCCGTCCAGGCGCGCGAGGCTGTCGGCCTGTTTCCAGGGGATGATATACAGCACCTTCGGTTGCTCCTGGTTGCCGATCACGGTGGATTCCAGTTCGATCACGTCCTCGGCGGCCGCGCCGCCGGACAGTGCCGCGAGCAGGGCGCCGTATTGCAGCAGCTTTTTCATTTACAGCCTCCGCTCCAGGTCCACTATCCAGCCGGCCAGCCGGCGGTCCTCTTCTTCCTGCAGCGCCTGGGCGGCGCGGTAGTGTTGCAGCGCCTCCTCCGGTTTGTGCAGGTAGAGGTCGAACAGTATGCCCAGGTTTATGTGGGCATCCGCGTAGTCCGGCCAGCGCTTCAGCGCCTCCCGGTAATTCTGTTCCGCCTCTTCGAAGCGGCCGGCGTCGCGCAGCAGGGCCGCCAATTCGTTCCAGGCGAATACGTTGTCGCCATTCGCGGCTACGGCCTGGCGCAGGCTCTGTTCCGCGGCCTCGGGTTTGTCCAGTTTTCTCTGCACTATGCCCAGGTTGAGCCAGGGGCCGGAGAGTTTGGGCCAGCTTTCTGTCAGTTTTGTTAATTCGGCTTCCGCCGCGGCCAGGTCGCCGCGCTCAAAGGCCTGACGTGCAATTTCCATTCCGTCCCGCGCCGCTTGCGGGGCGCGGTCCGTTTGGGCCAGGTAGGGGTTGGGGGTTCGCTGGCTTTCGCCGCTGATTTCTCCTGTGCTTTCCTGCGGTCCACGGGCGGGTGTGCAGGCGACCAGCGCCGTAAAAAATAGCGTGACGAACAGGCGGCGGGCGACGCGAAGGAAGGGGAGGTTCCCCTCCCCTTCCGCCCCGTCAGTAAATTGTCTGTCAGTGCAGTGCATTGCTCCACCCCAGGGTTTTTTCCGGTTTCTGGTAGCGGGCCGGCAGCAGTTTGCCGAGGGAGTCGAAGCTGCGTTTTACCCAGTCGTCGTAGATGCCGTCGGTGGTGCGCTGGATATTGGCCTCGTGCAGTTCGATGGCTTTTTCCTCGAAGGGATAGGCCTGCTCCTCCAGCAGGATTTCGTACTGCTCCAGCTCCAGCGCATCGAGGCCGTTGGGTCGCTGGGATTCCATCAGGTCGCGGCTCAGCTGCCGGTAGACTTCCGCCAGGCGGAAGTTCGCCTGGGTGGTGAATTCGGCGATATTGAATTTCAGCACCTTGCGGTAGTCGGCCACGGTGGTGTCCAGGGCGCGCTTCTTGTCCGCCAGGCTGGCCTTCAGCGGCAGCCGCAGGGGCAGACGCGCGAAGGACTGGAAGCTCTGTTCCGCCAGCTCGCTCTGGGCGTAGGCGGCCAGATAGCGGCCCCGCGGGGATTCGACTTTGTTGTAGGCCAGGCTTTGCAGCCATGGGTTGCGCTGTTGCCGCCGGGATTTGTCGTGCAGCTGGACCAGCTGGTACTGGGCCTCCAGCCGCTGTTCCGCGGGTTGCTGCCACTGTTCGCTGTACTGTCGATAGGCGGCGATGGCCTTGTCCGTTTCCCCCGCCTGCTGGAAATGCTCCGCGGCCATAAACAGCGATTGGCGGCGTACCTCCGCGTCCGGGTCGCTCTGCGCCAGCCGCAGCAGTTCGCCGGCGGCGTCGCCCGGCAGTCCCAGCGCCTGGAAAATCACCACTGCCTTGGCCGCCAGGGTCGGCGCCAGGCGGTGGGCGGGGTAGTACTGGCGGAAATCCGCCAGTTCCGCGCTGGCCCGCTGCCAGTCCTGCATGTCGATTAGATAATTGATCGCGTCGTACTGGGCGGTGGCGGCGATATCCGTGCGCCCGCTGTCGCGGATGCGCAGCAGGTGACGCAGGCCCTCTTCGTTGGGCCCCGACCCCATTGCCAGCTCCGCCTGGCGGTAGATGGCCGCCTGCAAACGCTGTTGCGCGGTTTTGTACGCGCTCTCCTCCGGCGCCGCCCCCTGTAGCACCGAGGTGTAGGCCAGCTCCGCCTGGGGGTAGTCCTGCAGTTCGAAATAGCTGTGCCCGAGCACTAAATAGAGGTTCTGTGTCTGGCGACGGTCCGGTGGCGGCTGCCATTCACTGGCGCGTTGCGCTGCGGCGATGGCCTCGGGATAGCGGGTCTGGCGGAACAGGTTGTCGGCCGCGTCCAGGAGAACCGGCAGCGCGCGCCGGTCCCCGGGCCAGGCGTCGGCGAATTTCAGGCTGGCTTCGGTCTTGCGGTCCAGCCACAGGGTTTGCTGTTCGCCCCCGGTGCGCTGCTGCATCCTGCTCGCGGCGAGAATGGCCCCGTACCCCGCCTCGGCGCCCCGCTGCGGATCGCGGTATTCCCAGGCGACGGCGCTGTAGGCGCTCCAGGCGCCCGGGTCGTCGCCGGCGTGTTCCAGGCATTCCGCCATCAGGAAGACCATTTCCGGGGTGTCGCTGTCTTCGGGAAAGGTTTCCGCGTACTGCTGATAGAGGTCCGCCGCGGCCAGGTAGGCGGTCTGGGCTTGACGGGCAATTTCTGCCGCGGACTGTTCAGATTTGCCCTTCTGTGTCGCTAGCGTCTGTTGTGTCGCTAGCGTCTGTTGTGTCGCTAACGTCTGTTGTGTCGCTAGCGCTTGGGCCCGGGCGTGGTCGTACTTTGCCAGTTCCGCCAGCCAGGGGCGCAGCCAGTCGGCCAGCCTTTCCCGCTGGGCATTGTCCGACTGCTGCCAGTAGTCGCTGCGGATGCCGTAGCGCTGCACGAATTCCCGCTTTGCCGGCAGTACTTCGCCGGGCAGTCGGGCGTTCTGCAGTGTCTCGATGGCGCGCAGGTGCAGCGCCGGGGCCTCCGGGCTCTGCGGATGGTTTTCCACAAAGGCCAGGTAGGTATTGGCGCTCTCGCGGTAGCGCTCCTTTTCCCCGTACCAGTCCCCCAGCGCGCGGTACAGGTGGTGCTGGTAGGGCCGGTGCTCCCCGGCGGGGCTGAAGGATTCGATCGCCCCGGCGCCGCCCTGGTAGCTGAATCCCAGGGCCAGGCCGCGCAGGCTGTCTTCCGCCAGGCGGCGCTGGCCCGCGGGCAGTTCGTCGAAGGGAGCGCGCCCGTGGAGCTGGTCCAGCAGCTGCAAAAAGGTCTCCGCGGAGCGGCGGTATTCGGAGGACTTGAATTCGGACCAGCCGAGCATGTAGCGGGCGTTGTCGGTGAAGGGGTTGCCGTCGAAGGGGGTGTCCCCCTGTTGCAGCAGCGCGCGGAAATCCCGCGCCGCGGCGGGGTAGTCCTTGCGGTTGAAGGCCGCCTCGCCGCGGCGGAAGAGCACCTCGGCGATAAACGGGGATTCCGGGGCCGCCGCGGCGATTTTTTCCAGCGCCTGCAGGGATTCCCCCATTTCGCCATCCAGCGCCCGCGCCCGGGCCAGGCGGTAGAGGATATAGTCGTCCCCCGGGGATTCCGCGGCCAGCACCTCGTAGTGCTGCACCGCGCTGCGGTAGGAGACGGCGATCCCGGGGTTGTCCGCCTGCTGTTGTTCCAGGCGCTCCATTTCCAGGTCCGCCAGGCGCAGGCGGATCTGCCGCCGGGTGTGGGAATCGGTGTTGCTGGCCAGGGCCTGTTCGTAACTGCGCTGCAGTGTGGCGATATCCGGCTGTGGAATCTCGATCGCCGGTTCCTGCGGTATGGTTGCCGCGGGCAGGTCCGCGAGGGTTTCCGACGGCTGGTTGCCGCAGGCGGAGAGCAGGGTGCAGCCGATGGCGAGGGCGAGAATTTTTTTATTCACCGGCACCGCCTCCGGTACCGGGTTGCTCTCCAGATTGCTCTCCGGATTGAACAGCCGCGTCCTGCAGGCGCGCGATGGCCAGGCGGGTGTGGGCGAGATACTGCTGTATCTGTCGCCGCTGCCGCGCCAGCTCGGCGATCACGTCGCGACGTATGGATGCCTCGATGCTGCGGCTGGCGGCGTCGATCTCCCGTCGCTGCGTGCGCAGCTGGGGGCGGGCCGCGTCGACTTTTTCCTGCAGCAAATGGAGCTGCGGCGCGCGCTGGGCGATGCGGTCTGCGCTTCGCCGCCGGCGGTCGGCATTTTCCAGTTGTTCGCCCAGCTCGCTCAGGGCTTTGCGCTTTTGCCACAGGTTGTGGTGATATTCCTGGCCCGCTTGCCAGAGAAGAATGCCGCGGGCGCGTTTCAGGGTCTGCGCCTGCTGCGGGCGCACCTTGCCGAGGGCGGCCAGTTTGCGGTAGCGGTCTTCCGCTTCCTCTGTCAGTGCGAGAAATTCCCCACGCTCTCCATTTTCTTTATCCACCAGCGCGAGCGCGTCGCTGTCTTTTTCGATGCGCGCCAGCGAGGCCTCCAGTTGGCGATATTGCTGTCGGGCGATATCCACCTGCTGGTCGAACTGGGCACTGGTGTAGCTGTCCACGATGGCGCCGCGCCGCCGCTCCCGTTCGACGATCAGCTGGTCGAACAGCGGCAGGCGCTGTTGCCAGTTGTCGATCACTCCTGCCAGTTGCCGCAAGTCGCGCAGTTCCGACAGGCGCAGCTGAAAATCGTCGCGCTGCAGAATCGGGCGCAGGTAGCGCAGGTTTTCCCGCATCAGCTGTGGGGCCTCCGCCGCCTCCAGCCAGCCGTAGCGCTGTGCGGTGCCGGTGTTGGTAGGGGAAAATTCCAGGGATTCCACTGATTGTTGCAGCTGGTGCAATTCGACCAATGCCGAGTGGTACTGCCGCTCGGCCTGTTGATAGGCGGTCAGGGCGGCGCGGGGCCGCTCGAGTTTTTCGTAGCTGTAGGGCAAGGCGGCCAGGGCTTCCTGCACCTCGGTGGACAGCGGCTCGCGCGCGGCCAGGAATTGCAGCGCGTCGACGGCGGATTGGTACTGGCCGCTGTTGATCGAGGACCATCCCAGCCCCAGCAGCGCCCGGTCCGCCCAGGGGGTGCGCAGGCGCACTTGGCGGAACTCCTCCGCGGCCTGTGCGTGGCGCTGCTGCAGGCCGTAGGCGTAGCCGGCGGCGATATGCGCCTTGTCCTTGAGAATACTCAGTTCCCGAGGGGGTTCATCGACATCCAACACCAGGGCGCTGGCGCGGTGGTAGTGATCGATGGCTTCGGCGTAGCGCTGTTCGCGGGCCAGCGCGGCGCCGAGGTTGGTATGGCCGAGCACGCGGTATTTGAGCGGCAGGGTATCGCCGGCGAGGAGCTGCTGCGCGCGCTGCAGATCGCCGGTGCGCAGTGCCAGGTTCAGGGCCAGGTCGGTATCGTTCGCGCCGGATTTCTCCAGTTGTTGCGCGCTCTGCGGCCAATCCTCTTTCAGGTAGTTCAGTTCCGCCAGTTTCAGCCAGGCCAGCCGTCGATACCTGGCCGGGGTTTCACCGCCGTTTTTTTCCAGTTGCTGCTCGAAGAGTTCCGCCGCCCGCTGCCGCAGGCCGAAACCCAGGCTGATACCGCCCTCGATCAGCGCCGCGTTGTCCGCGTGTGCGCGGATGCCGCCGCGGTGCTCCGCCACCATCAGGGTGCTGAGCGCGTCGAAATAGTTACCCTGGAAATACTCGTACAGGCCGGCGCCATAGCGCATATCCTGGGCCTGTTGATATTTTTCCGAGGCGAGCGCGGGTGCGGCGGCGCAGACAAGCGCCGCAGACAGGAAAAAATGGGAGAGGGGTTTGTACCGCATAGCGATCTAGGGCGCGGGCCACTGCACCAGCTGGAATTCCGGCTGCTGCTTGCCTTCCGAGTCCGCGATGCGCAGTTCGATCACTGCCGGTTCATCGGTTTTTTCCAGCTCCAGGTTGGCCGCGCGCTTGTATTCGCGGCCCTGGGGGCCAATGCCGGTGAAAAAGGCGGAAACGCTGTAATTGCCGGATTTGAGGTTGCCCTTGAACAGCGGCTGGATACCGCCGCGGATCAGCGCGTGCCGCTGGTGGTCGGTGTACAGGTGGCTGGCTGCGAGATTGTTGTCGATATGCAGTTTTACCGCGTCCAGCTGGAAATATTCGCCCACGTCCATGGACACATAGACGGCGATCTGGCTCTGCGCCGGGTAGAGCAGGTCCTCCTCCAGGATCAACAGGCCGCGGTTGAGCTTCAGCACTTCGCTCTTGAGCGACTCGAGTTTTTCCGCGGGAAAGTCCCCGTCGCCGGCTGTCGCCGGCCCTGCGAAAGTGGCGAGGGAGAGAATCAGGAGCTGGATACAGCGTCGCATCTGGGGGGTGCCTTCTTGTTTTTTAGTTTTTTTTACGGAACTCGCCGTAGGATGGGCAAAAGGGCGAAGCGACATGCCCATCATGCCGCACTCCTAATGGGCACATCCGCTGCGCGGGCCTTGCCTACGGGTCGGAACGACGAATTATCTCAAGGGATCATGTTTCCGGCGTGATCTGGTTGGCAGTTTGTGTCGCCGATGGTTGTTCAGTCGACGAATGGCGGGGTATATCCAGTCCGCGGCTAAAAAACAGCCGTTTCCGGCTGTCGATTACCACCGCCTCGAAGCCGGGCAGGCGGTCGATCAGGGCCAGCCCCTTCGCTTTGCCCAGCACGAACACGCTGGTGGACAGCGGGTCCGTGTCGAAGCCGCGCGGGCCGATAATGCTTACGCTGATCAGTTTGTCGCTATCGGTGTCGTCGGTATTCGTGGGCATACCGGTAGTCGGGTTGAAGATATGGTGTACGCGGGCTTCGCCCTCGTCGATAAAGTAGCGTTCGTAGTCGCCGGAGGTGGAGATGGCGGTGTTTTCCAGCGGAATCACTACGGCGTTTTTGCCTTTGTCGCGGGGATGGCGGATGCCTACCAGCCAGGGCTGGCCGCGTTTGTCGCCGAGCATGCGCGCGTCGCCGCCGGCGCTGACGCTGGCGCAGCAGACGCCGGCTTTGTGCAGGATATGGATCGCACGGTCTACTGAATAGCCCTTGGCGATGCCGCCCAGGTCGATGCTGGTGTCCGGATGGGCGAAGTGCAGGGTGTTTTCCGCTTTGTTGAACCGCAGGTGGTGGTAGTCGATGGCCGGGAGTAGTTTTTCGGTGAGCTGGTTGTCCGCCCGCTGGTGCTTGCGGAAATCGTAGTGTTTGCCCAGGCTGGCGAAGGTGATATCGAAGGCGCCGCCGGTCTGTTCGCTGTACCAGAGGGATTTGTCGATCAGCGCGGCGAGTTCGCTGGAAAGCGTTACGGTCTGTTTGCCGGCGCCGCGATTGACCCTGGATAGCTCGCTGTTTTCTTTGAAGGGCGACAGCTCTCCGTCCAGGCGGTGGAATTCCGCCATCACCTGTCCGATCAGCTCCTGCGCCTTTTTTTCATCCTCGTGCCACAGCTGCACTGAGACTTCGGTGCCCATAATGGCCTGTTTTTCGTAGTGCCATTCGGCGCTGGCGGTGGAGGCGAGTAACAACAGCCACACAAACAGGTAGGGTGCGCCGCGGCAGATAACTGCTCCATGCGTTTTCTGCATGACCGCTGGGCGGCACCCCGCCATCCATGGCGGCCTCGCACCGAAAATATTGGCGGACGAAAAACGGTGCGCGCGGCGCACCCTACGGAAATCGGCAGTTATCATTAAACAATCGGTGCAAATGCGGTCATGCTGTCCATCAGTGCGCTGTTGCCCAGCCCGTGGTTGGGAAAAAGGCTGGCAAAATTGCCCTGTTCGTTGTGCAGCGCCAGATAGTTGAGCACCACGGTTTCCACCAACAGGTTGACGTTGTTGGCCGCAGGGCTGGAGGAGGTCTCCACATCGCCGGAGGCGCGCATATAGCCGAGCTGCTGGTGCACTGCCTGCTGGTCGGGGCTGCCGCCGAGCAGTTGCGGCCGCCCGGCGGGATTGTACACCAGGAAGAAGGAGGCGGCGGTCTGCTGGTTGTCGCCGGTCCACACGCCTTTGCCGCGGCCGTCCACCGAGTCGTCGATCATGCCGTTGCTGAATACTGAGCCGTCGCTGAACACGTAGATCATCAGCGGTTGGCCCACCCGCGCGGCGTACTCCAGGCAGGCGCCGATGCAGCGCCCGGCGCGCAGATCGCGGATCTCACCGGTGGCGCGGTCGCCGGTGTGGTAGTCGTAGCCGCCCATGGTCACGGTGCCGGCGCCGGCGTAGCCGTTGACCACCAGCTTCATGGTGGAGGCGGTTTTCTGGAATTCGCGGTCGTTGTTGAACTCGGCACTGGTGAATATGCCGGAGGGACCGACGATATCCGGGTCGGCGATCGGGTCCAACTGGGAGGGATCGCCGAAGCGGTCGGCGAGATCGGCGCTTTTCATATAGCCGCACTTGACCAGGTCCTTGATCACCGCGTCCGCGGTGACTTTGGTATCCACCCTGCCCAGTTTGGCGTTGGAGATGCGGAAGATGGATTCCATCACCGCCACCGTGTCCTGCTGGCTGAGCAGCCCCACCAGGTCCCCCGAGTCCACCAGCCCGGTGACGTCGCTGGGTCTGTCCACCTTGGTGGGGCGCGCCTCCGGATCGATCATCGCCATGGGCGCCACGGAGTTGCCGCCGGACTCGCTGGAACTGGAGCCGATCAGCGCCAGCAGTTCGCCATTGGCGCCGGCGCGGTTGATGCCGTACATGGGGTTGTGGGGGTTGTTGCCGGTGTCGTTTTCCGAGCGGGCGGGAATCACCGCGCCGTTGGTGGCGGAGGCGGTGCCGGCGGCGATCTTGTCGAGAATGCCGCGCAGCATGCCGCTGTCGCTATGGAAGGCGAGGCCCAGGTCGGTGTTGATAAAGGGGCTGCCGGCGGCATCGGTGATGGACGGCACCATATCCCCGGGCAGCCCCTGCTTGCCGTAGCCGGCGGTGCTGAGGAAATCCAGCTGGCCGCCGCGCTGGCCGACCAGCACATTGGAGCCGGCGATATTGGCACCGCCGGCCAGGTCGAAACAGATAAACGGTATCTTGCCCGCGCCGCCCACGGCGCTGATGCCGCAGGGCCCGCGCAGGGCTTCCAGGTCCGACGACAGCGCGGCGTGGGCGCGGCGGGGGTCGGCGAACAGGCTGAACAGCGAGCCACCCAGCACCGTGGCCAGCCCGGTGCGGAATCCCTGGCCGAGAAAATCCCGGCGGCTCACCGGGCGGTGGTGGTCCGGGTGGCGCAGGGGCTGGTCGAGTTCGAAGTGTTTTTTCTTGCTCATGGTTTTTTTCCGACATCGATCGCGGGCATGGCCCGCTCCTACAAGTTGTTTTTCACTCTCTGTAGGAGCGGCGGGGCGGCCATCCGCCCATGGCCGCGATCAGTAGTGATTAGTGAATCAAAATCATCGCACTGCCCATGGCCGCCGCGCAGGCCGCCTTCACCGTGGTCTCGGTGCGGTCCGCTTCGCAGCCGCTGCCGCAGGCGGTCATCTTGTCGATCAGGTCCGAGAGCTCGCCTTCCACTTCCGCACGGTCCGGCGCGGTGGCCAGTTGTGAGACGGTGTTGTCATGCCAGGTTATGTCGTGCCCCAGCAGGTGTTCGATCAGCGGGTCTATCACCAGCGACTTGTCGTTGAAGGCGGTATTTGCCGGCGCACTGAAACTGAAACCGGGGAAATAACTGCTCCGCGACGGGGATTCCACAAGAGTATTACAGTACTTCACCGCCAGTTGCGTGATACCCATCTGCTGCGCGGCGAGGAATCCGCGGATATCGCTGTCCACCGGAAGCTGTTGTTTCACCTTTTCCCAGGTCTCCACCACATCCGGGTGGGTGCGGGGAACACCGGTGGCGGCGGAGAGGGCCGCGTGTATCTGCTCGAAGCGGCGCAGGCCGATCCGGGGCTGTGGTTCCAGGTCCGCGGGCGCCGCCGGGGGCGTGGGGGTGGGCTCTACGCGCGCAAAGGTCTCGCTGCCCAGACGCTCGAAGGTGAGGAAGAATTCGTCGAACTCCGGCCCTTTCTCCAGCGAGATAATCGTGCCCAGCGGCGAGAGCAACTGGCCTTCCGCCGGGGTATAGCTGCCCGAGTCCAGGGTGACGGAGAGGTTGGCCCAGGCCTGGCCGGTTTCCGCCTCGCGGCCGTTGATGCCGATGCGCATACCCTCGAGGGCGATGCCGTCCGGGTCGGCGCTGTCGTCCAGGCTGACAAATGTCGGTCGGTTGAACAGGTAGCCGTAGTTGTCGAACTGCTGCACCTCGAACATCACATAGCTGTCGGGAATGCCGGTGTGCTCCTCCACCTTGAACAGCAGCAGGAATTTCTGCCCCACGCCCACTTCGTAGTTGGTGGCGATATCCTCCGGGGACAGCGCGAGGGAGTGAATCGCCAGCAGGCGCACCGCGCCCTGCCAGACGTTGTCGTTGGACACTTCACTGCCCAGGGCCAGGGCGAAGGTGTCGTCCCAGGTGCTGAGGGTGTCCGCCTCGGCGGGATCGGCGTCGCCGGTGAATTCGCCGTTGACGTACAGCTTGCGCCCCTCGATGGGGTCGTAGGTGGCCACCACGTGTTGCAGTGTGGCCTGGGCGCGCTCCGCCATGTCGTCGGTGATAAGCGCCGGCATCCCGTCCGCGTCGGTGCTTTCGCTGCGGTTCTGGAACACGTAGTTGTACATGGCCTGGCCGAGGGTGAAATTGCGGATATCGTTGCCGCCGGAGTAGGTCACGATGCGCGCCGGCCCCTCCTGGGTGACGTTGGCCGGGGCCACCCAGGTTTCGATGGTGTATTCGCCGGTTGCTATCAAAGTGTCGTACAGCTTGCGGCTGGTGGCGGTGGCCCCCTGGGCTTTGCCGCCCTTCAACTGGATGCCCCAGGAGCCGAGCCACTCCACATCCCCGGACAGGTTCAGGTCGATGGCCGGGTTGACCCCGGAGGTGTCGAAGGCGGTGGTGCCGGAACCGGTTTTGAATTCGTAGAGCGCGATCGCATTGCTCTCGATCCGCCCGCCGCTGCTGGCCACGATGCCGTCGGTGAGCAGCAGCGCCTTGCTGATCACCCAGTCGGGGTCCACCTCGGCGAGGGAGATGCCGTCGGCGAAGGTCTGGATTGCCGCGGTCATTTCCGCTTCGTTGTCCGCGCAGTCGTCCCAGCAGTTGTGGAATTCGCTACCCAGGCGCACGGAAAAGCGCGAGTCCGCCGGGTTGTCCAGGTTCATTTTGCTTTTCGCCGCCTCGTAGGCCTTGTCCACGTCGGCGCTGGCGAAATAGGGCTGCTGCGCGGTGCCGGCGTCCTCGCTGTGGCAGCCCGCGCAGTAGGTGCGCAGCAGCGGGTAGACGGTGCTGGAAAAGCCGGAACTGGAGGGGGGGAAGCTTTTGCTCGCACCCACGGTGCGCTCAACCGGCGGGGTGAGAGTGATGCTGTTCACCAGGCTGCCGCTCTCCCTGGCCCAGTCCTCGATATAGTTGGTGATGATTTCCGCACAGGCACCGGCGCTGGACAGCCAGCAGTTGTGGCCGCCACCGACCTTGGTCACCAGGCGGGATTCCGCCGGACGGGCCAGGTCCACCAGGCCGCGGCCGTCGCCGTAGGCCGCGTTGATATCGTCGCCGCGCACGAAGTGCGGGCTCTGGTTGCCCTCGACGTGGCAGCTGCCGCAGCGGTTCTGCGCCGCCAGGTTGTCCCAGATATAGCGCTTATACTGCTTTACGTCGTCGGTCTCCGGCGGCGGGCCGGAATAGCTGGTGCCGCCACCGCCGGGATTGGTGTTGGGCTGTTCTTCGGTGTCCTGGCCGCTGCCGCCGCTGCAGCCCGTCAGGATTGCCGCAGCCAGAAAAAGGCCCCAGGCAAACGGCGTTGAATGGACCGTAGTAGCGGCCCTGCTGCCGGAAGTTGTTTGCGAGACACGCCGTGAATATGACCGCCATGGATGGCGGAAATGCCGGTTTTGCAGGAGCAAAAAACCGGCCATCCCTGTAGGCTTGTCCGCGAGGTCCCTCTCGCAGACAGTCCCGCAAACAACTTCCGGCATCAGGGCCTTAGCATTAAGTTCACTGTTTCTTACAGCCGGGGTATTTTGAATTTTCATGGCATCAATCCCCCGCGCAATAAACAGCGGTATCGGCGTACACCTGTTTGAGGTGGTAGCCGCCGGCAGAAAAGCTGTCGGCAATGGTGTCTATCCGCGTGCGGTCCGCGGCGTCTTCCGGTGCGCGCAGGCAGACCTGCTCGAACACCTTGGTGACCTGGCACTCGGCGAAGGCGCGGCTGTGGGCCAGTTCCCGCCCCATTGACTTGGCGCCGTTGCCGCCGCCGGGGAGGGAGTCGCTCCAGCCCAGGTACATGTTTGGTCCCTGGCGCCAGTAGTTGTCCCAGCGGTCGTCCGGCACCACGAAGCCGTAGGGGAAGTTGGCGCTGTTGATATGGTTCTTGGCTTTTACCCGGGTGCCGGTTTGCGGATCGGTGTCCCCGGCGCTGTTGTAGTCCAGGCTGCCGTTCTCCCCTTCCGGGTCGTTGTCCGCGTCGTAGACGAAATCGTAATAGGCGAACGCCTGGGCCATGGGGTCCATGCCGCTGTGGCAGCCGACGCAGTTGTTCTGGAACACCCGGCTGTCGCCGCCGGGGCTGCGGCTCACGTCCTGGCGGATGCGGTCCGGCGGGCGGCTGGTATCGTGCACCTGCTCCATATCCCGGCACAGATGGTTGAGCAGAGTGAAGCGGAACATCGCGCGGTTGGTGCCGGCGATCAGGAAGGCCCGCGCACCGGCGCGGCTGGTCATCACCCCGGCGGTGGCCCCCGCCGGCAGGCCGGTGAGGGACGACTGGCTGCCGCGCACCAGGTTGTCCTTCAGCGAATAGCCGCCGGCTTCCAGCGCCTCGTAGTGATCGTTATCGCTGTTGCGGTAAGCGGGCAGGCCGAGGCCGCTGTCCCCCAGGTAGAGAAAGTTGCCGTAGAGAATTTCCCGGAAGTCCATATCGTCGCGCACCGCACCAATCACGCTCGCGGTATAGTCGTTGAGCGGCGCGAACACGTTGCTGTCGCGATTGGTCCAGGGCGTGGCGATGTTTTTCAGGGTGACATTGTAGAAAGCGTCATTTTCCATCGCCGTGTAGGCGGCGGCGGTGGCGTCGCCGTTGGCGATATCCTCGGCCATATCCACCAGTACGCTCTCCGCGGGTTTCACTCCGGTGAGGCGGCTGTGAATCTGCAGTGCCTGTTCCTGGGGGCCGGCGGAGACGTATCCCGCCCACAGGCAAGTGCCCAGCAGGGCCAGGAGCCGGACAACAGGCTGTTGGGGCGATTGTTTTTTCATCGGGCGGTAACGGTAATTGCTATAAACCCCGATACTAAGGCGTGTGGAATCTGGGAAGTGTGTCCCAGTCGGCAATTTCAGAGTGGTTTATCTTAATAGTGTCGACAGATCAACGGTGACAATTTGATCTGTGACAATCTTTGCTCTGATTTCGCGGAGCCGGCGAAAATAGTGAAAATAAAAATGAAACATTTTGGTGCGCTTTCGGCGCTGTTTCTGCTGGCCGCCTGCAGCGGCGGCGGGAGTGGTGGTTCCGGCGGCGGGGACCAGGCGGAAGATCCGGTAGTGGTGGACTACCCGCTCGCCTTCGTGCGCCGCAGCCTGTCGCTCGAGGACGACGGCGGCCTGGCGCCGGACGACGTCTACTCCCCGGCCGCCTTCAACCCCGGTGCCCAACTGGTGTTGAAAGACCGCGCCACGCCCAGCGCGCCGGAGCGGGTGCTCACCGAGGGCCTGTTCGAAGGCGACGATTTCGTGGGCGGCTACGACGTAAAGGACCTGAACACCTCCGCCGACGGCACCCGCCTGGTATTCGCCATGCGCGCCCCGGAAATCGAGGACGCGGACGACGACGAACAGCCCACCTGGAATATCTGGCTCTACGACCTGGAAGAGAACGATTTACGGCGGGTGATCCAGTCCGACCTGATTGCCGGGGAAGGCCAGGACATCTCCCCGGCCTTTCTCCCCGACGGCCGCATCGTTTTCACCTCCACCCGTCAGCGCCGCTCCCGCGCGCTGTTGCTGGACGACGACAAGCCGCAGTTCTCCTCCCTGACCGAAGAGCGGCGGGACGAGGCCTTCGTGCTCCACGTGATGGAACCGGACGGCACCGACATCCGCCAGATATCCTACAACCAGAGCCACGACCTGCACCCCACGGTGCTGAACGACGGCCGTATCCTGTTCAACCGCTGGGACAATATGGGCGGGGTGGACAATCTCAGCCTCTACACCCTGCGCCCGGACGGCACCGACCTCTCCTTCCACTACGGCTACCACAGCCAGCAGACCGGCACCGGCCAGACCGACGCCGCCTTCGTAAAGCCGCGGGAAATGCCCGACGGCCGGTTGCTGGTAACCCTGCGCGCGCCGGAAGGGCTGAATTACGGCGGCGACCTGGTGGCCATCGACAGCGCCGAGTACACCGAGGCCTACAGCCAGCCCGAGGGCGAGGGGGAACTGCAGGGCCAGGCGTCCATCGCTGTGGAACAGGTGATCACCGACGGCAGCCTCTCCCCCCACGGCCTTTTCGCCTCCGCCTGGCCCTTTCACGACGGCACCAGCCGCCTGCTGGTGTCCTGGAGCGAGTGCCGGGTGCTGGAGGAAGTGGATGAGGAGACCCTGCCGCGCCCCTGCACCGACGAGTGGCTGGACACAGAGGAGCCGGTGCCGGCGGACCCCATTTACGGGCTGTGGATCTACGACTATCGAGAGGGCACCCAGCGGCCGATCGTGGTGGCGGAAGAGGGGGAAATGATTTCCGAAGGCGTCACCCTGGAGCCGCGCATCGAGCCCGAATTCCTGCCGGATCCGGTGCCCGGCGTCGACCTGGACCGGGAACTGGTGCAGGCGGGCGCGGGCATTCTGGATATCCGCAGCGTGTACGATTTCGACGGGGTGGACATTCTTGCGGGAGAAGACGGGGCCGGCATCGCCGAGCTGGCTGACCCAGCGACCACCGGCGCGGAAGTCCGCCCGGCGCGGTACCTGCGCATCGTCAAAGGAGTGGGAATTCCCGACGACGACGTGCTGGATTTCGATCGCTCCGCGTTTGGCCGTAACGGTGCCCAGGGTATGCGGGAAATCCTCGGTTACACGCCCATCCAGCCGGACGGCTCGGTGCGGGTTGTGCTGCCGGCGGATACCCCGCTGGCGATTTCCGTAGTGGACGCCGACGGGCGGCGCATCGCCGGCCGTCACCGCAGTTGGCTGCAACTGCGCGCCGGCGAAGTGCGCCAGTGCAACGGCTGCCACACCGCGGACAGCGAAGTCGCCCACGGCCGCGCCGACAAACAGCCCGAGCCCGCCTGGAGCGGCGCCGCCACCTCCGGCATTCCCTTCCCCAACACCGAGCCGGCGCTGGTGGCGGAAATGGGCGAGACCATGGCCCAACTGCTCGCGCGCATCGCCGGCGAGGCGGAGCTGGAAGGGGATATCGCCTACGCGGACCTGTGGACCGATCCGGCGGTGCGCGCCAAGGACCCCAGCAGCGTTATTCCCTACGGCGAACTGGCCACGCCACAGCCGATGTCGCTGGTCTGCCAGGACAACTGGGACAGCAACTGCCGCATCGTCATTCACTACCCGGAGCATCTCCAGCCGCTGTGGGAGCGCACGCGGGAAATTACCGACGGTGCCGGCACTGTCCTTGAGGATCGCACCTGTACCGCCTGCCACTCCGCGCGGGATGCCGACGGCGTGGTGCGCGTGCCGGCGGCGCAGCTCAACCTGGTGGCCGACCCCTCCCCCGCCAACGCCGACTGGATGACCTCCTACGTGGAATTGCTGTTCAACAATCCGGCCCAGCAACTGGTGGACGGCGCGCTGCAAAATATTCTGGTGCAGGACACCGACGACAACGGCAACCCGCTGTTCGAGACCGACGAGGACGGTGAACTGATACTGGATGCCGACGGCAATCCGATTCCTGTTATGGTGACCGTCGATATCGAAGGTACGATGGGCGATTCCGCCAACGGCAGCCGCTTTTTCGAGATGTTCGAGCCGGGCGCCGGCCACGCGGATTACCTGGAGCCGGCAGAGCTGAGACTGATTTCCGAGTGGCTGGATATCGGTGCGCAGTATTACAACGATCCTTTTGCTGCGCCGGTAAACTGATTTATGGGCACCTCTGAAAATAGCGAATTTGGCTTGTATTGTAGGGTGCGCCGTGCGCACCGGCCGAGGGATGGTGCGAACTCCAAACCTTTTGGTGCGCGCGGCGCACCCTATGACTCCCCTCCCCCGCTTGCGGGGGAGGGGCTGGGGGAGGGGGGCTTCGGCT